>DATIQI010000281.1:0-4189 GCA_035470985.1 Acidobacteriota bacterium | reverse complement strand
AAACATTGACAACAATCAGCAGCGAAAACTGCCGCCAGCTCGCCGTTCTTCGTTAGGAATCACCCAGGAGAGACCGATGCGATCCGTCCAACGCTTCGCCCCACGCCGCCTCGCCGCGTGGTCCTTCGCCGCGCTCTCGGTCGCGAGCCTTCTCGTCGCCGGCGGCGCCCGCGCCGCCGTGGGCGAGGCCGGATTCGCCTTCCTGAAGATCGGCGTCGGCGCCCGCGCCATGGGGCTCGGGAGCGCCTACGTCGCGGTCGCCGACGATCCGAGTGCGCTCCACTGGAATCCCGCGGGGCTCGCCTCGGGGAAGGACGGGATCCGGCTCACCGCGATGCACAACGAATGGATCGAGGACTTCCGCCAGGAATACGCGGCGGTCTCGGGGCCCGTGGGCCCCGGCACGCTCGGCGCTTCGTTCAACGGGTTCTACACCTCCGAGCTGGAGCGCCGCGACGAGACGGGCGTCCTCACCGGGCACTTCGGTTTCAACGACATCGCGGCGACGCTCGGCTACGGCGCGACCGTGGCGGAGGGGATCGACGCGGGCGCGTCGATCCGCTACATCCGCGAGATGATCGCGGACGAGGACGCGACGTCGGTCGCGTTCGATCTGGGCGGGCGCTATCGCCTGCGCGACACGGGGCTCTCCTTCGGCGCCGCGGTGCAGAATCTCGGCGGCGAGGCGACGTTCGTCTCCGAGGGATTCCCGCTTCCGCGGACGATCCGCGCGGGCGTGGCCTACAAGCGGGCCATCGCGTCCGCGCAGAGCACGGCGCTCCTCACCACCGAATACAGGAGCGCGCGCGGCGACGACGGCCGCTTCCACGTGGGCGGCGAGTTCGGCTATCGCGAGTGGCTGGCGCTTCGCGCGGGGATGAAATTCGGCTACGACGAGCAGGACGTGAGCTTTGGACTCGGCGTGGCGCGCGGTCCCATCCGCTTCGACTACGCCATCCTTCCCGTCGGCGCGAATCTCGGGACGAGCCACTTCTTCTCCCTCAGCGCCGACCTGTAGCCGCGGCGCCGCGAGCCCGGCGCCGGCGGGGGCTCAGAGCCCCGGCGCGCGCTCGAGGAGCGTGAAGCGCCCCTCCTCGAGCCGGAGCACGCTCCGGCCGGTGATCCAGTCGCCCAGGACGACGAAATCGCGCCCCGATTCGCCACGGTGAATCGCGCGGTGGAAGTGGCCGAGAATGACCGCGTCGTAGCCCGCCTCGAAGAAGGGTCCGCCCAGGGTCCGCTCCATCTCTTCCTCGGTCCGGGTCCGCCGCGGCGCGTGACGGCGGCTGGTGTGCGACGTGCCGCTCGCGATCGGGATTCCGACGTCCGGATGGACCCACCGAAAGAGCCAGCGCGAGAGCGGGTGGCGCAGGACTCCCTTCAGGACCTTGTAGCCCGTGTCGCCCGGCCCCAGGCCGTCCCCGTGCGCGAGCATCACGCGGCGTCCCTGAATTCCGAGCGGCGTCGGCTCGTCCGAAAAGGCCACGCCCAGCTCCCGGCTCAGGTAATCCCCGATCCAGAAATCGTGATTTCCGCCGACATACGTTACAGGCACCCCGTGCCGCCTCAACTCCCCGAGCGCCATCAGCACGCGGACGAAGCGCTTGGGAATGGCATGTCCGTACTCGAACCAGAAGTCGAAGAGATCCCCGTCGACGTAGAGCGCCGCCCCGGCGCCGCCCACGTGGTCGAAAAAAGCCAGCAAGTCGCGCTCGCGCTCGCGGTTCGATTCCTCGGATCCCTGGCCTAAATGAGCGTCGGCGATGAAAAAGGCGGGTCGTTCGGGGGGCATGACGCGTCAGTATTAGCGACGGGCGATGGAGCCGCAAGATGTGAAGCCGGCGTGAAGTGCGTCGGAACTGCCTGGCGCGGGCGGGGGTACTATCGCTTGACAGCACGACAGGCCGTTCCTAGAGTGCGGGATGCCAACGACTTGCACGAAGAGGCGCCCCTGAGCCGAGCGACCGGAGTTTGGAACCGCTTTCGCGACGAAGTCCGATCCGTGACGCAACGGACCGGACGCGGAGCGCGCCGGGCCTTCGATTCGGGGGTCCTCAGGGTGGACCTCGTCTCGCTCCGCCGGGAGCACCGCAGGGCGCTCGCCGATCTCGGGGACCGGCTGATCCAACTGTGGGACCGGGGATCGCTCGACGGCGTCGAGCGCGATCCGGAGCTGCTTCGGCTTCGCGCGCGGGTGGAAGGGGCGAATGCCTCCATCTCCGCGAAGGAGGCGGAGTGGAAACGCCTCCGCGACGCCTCGGAGAAGGAGCCTGCGACGCAGGACTCCCCAAGCGCGACGCCGGAATCTTGAGCCGGGCGGCTTGTAGCCGCTGACCGCGGGAGAACCAGAGATATGAATCCTCGCCGAACCGTACGTGCCGCCAAGACGCTGATCGTGGCGGGATCCCTTCTCACACTCGGCATCGTCACCGGCTTCATTCTCGCCGGCGGCGGTGGCGCCGGCGGCACCGCGATGCTCGCCGCGAAGGAGAACGCCTCCTCCACGCCCCTCTCGAGCCCCTTCACGGTGATCGCCGACCGGACCCTTCCGGCCGTCGTCACCATCGACGTGAAGCGCGACGTCGCGGGCGGGAGCGGGCCGGGGACGCAGTTCGAAGGACCGTACGGCGACTTCTTCCGCCGGATGTTCCCGGAGACGCCGCAGACGCCGCGGCGCAACATGCGGATTCCGAGCAGCGGCTCGGGCTTCATCATCGACGCCAGCGGTTACGTCCTCACGAACAACCACGTGATCCGGGACGCCGCGGAGATCACCGTCACGCTGAGCGACAACCGGAAGTTCAAGGCGACCGTGGTCGGAAACGATCCCGGCACCGACGTCGCGGTCGTGAAGATCTCGAACGGCGGCAATCTTCCCGTCGTCCCGCTCGGCGACTCCGACGAGATCCGGATCGGCGACTGGGCGATCGCGATCGGAAACGCCCTGGGCGAGCTGGACGGCACGCTCACGGTCGGCGTCATCAGCGCGAAGGGGCGGAGCAATCTGGCCATCCAAGGCGAGGCGCCGACGTATCAGAACTTCATTCAGACCGACGCCTCCATCAACTTCGGAAACAGCGGCGGCCCGCTCCTGAACATCCGCGGCGAGGCCATCGGGATCAACACGGCCATCAATCCGAGCGGCGAGGGGATCGGCTTCGCCATTCCCATCAACCTGGCGCGGAGCATCTCGAAGCAGCTGATCGCGTCCGGCAAGGTGACGCGCGGCTACCTCGGCATCATGCCGCAGGAGCTGACGCCCGAGCTGGCCGACTCGTGGGGCATGAACGGGCGGAAGGGCGTCCTGGTCGGCAGCGTGAGCCAGGACACGCCGGCCTCGAAGGCGGGCTTCCGCGTGAAGGACGTCATCACGGAGTTCGACGGCCGGAAGGTGGACGACGTGCAGGACTTCCGCCTCCTGGTGGCCGACACGCCGGTGAACAAGCGAGTGAAGGTGAAAGTGCTTCGCCAGGGCGAAGCGGCCGATCTCTTCGTCACGCTGGCCGAGCGTCCGCCGGACGACCAGATCCAGCGCGCCGTGACGACGCCGAGCACGTGGCTGGGCGCGACGGTGGAGTCGATCACGGAAGACTTCGCGCGCGAGCACGGCCTGAAGGACCGCGAAGGCGTGATCGTGACGGAGATCACGGAGGGGAGCGGCGCCGACGAGGCCGGGCTCCGGCGCGGCGACATCATCGTGGAAGTGAACGACGCCGTGGTGAAGGACAAGTTCGAGTACGACGAAGCCCTGCGCAAGGCGCGCGAGAAGAATCCGAAGAAGCCGGTGGTCCTCCTGATCAAGCGAGGCGATGGGACTCAGTTCATCGCGGTGGAGCCTACGGAATAGGCCCGGCGCGCGCCGAGGCGACGCGCCGAGAAACGACGGGCCCGCGTCGCGCCCCCCGAAGCGGGGGGCGCGCACGGGCCTCGTCGTGTCGGCCGCCTGTCTGCTCGGTCTGGCGTTCGGCGCCGGGCTCGCGAACGACGCCGGCGCCGCCGCCGCGCCGAAGGCGAAGCCGGAGCTGGCGCGCATCCGCTACTGGACCGCTCCGGACCACACGCGCCTTGTCTTCGACATGACCGCGTCGCCGGGCGAGCCGCGCTTCCGCATGGTCGACTCGCTCACGTACGAGGTCTACCTGCCCGGCGCTCGGAAGTCGCCGGCCATCACGACCGAGTTCGTCGGCGA
>DATIQI010000280.1:0-7603 GCA_035470985.1 Acidobacteriota bacterium | reverse complement strand
GTCCGCTTCGAGCGCCCCTGGATCACGGCGCGCGCCGCCTGGTCGGCCGCGTCGGACGGCTTCCGGCGCGTCGCCGTGCCCCAGGCGAGCGCGTCGGAGATGGAGCGCGAGAACCTCGATCTGAAGATCCGTCCCATCCGCCCCTTGGTCGTCCAGCTGGGGCGCTACCACTTCCTGCAGCCCGAGACCGAGACGACGCCGGCGCTCCGCGGCCGCGTGCACCAGGTTCTCCTGAGCGCGAAGGCGCTCGGCGCGACCACGACGGCCGGGTACTACGACTCGCGCGCGGAGACGTCGGGGAACACCGGATTCTCCATCGGGCTCACGCGCCCGGTCGGACGCGCCTTCGAAGTCGGCGCGAACTACCTGCGCGCGGAGGACCGGAACGGACAGCGCTTCGCCACGTTCGTGGGGACCCTGCGCGAGAACGTCTCGCCGCACGTCGATCTCACGCAGGTGGTGACGCACACGGACGGGAACACCACGGTCTCCTTCGGCGGCTCCTACGTCGCCACCCGCTTCAGCGTCGGCGCGGAGTGGCAGACCGTCTACGTGCCGTTCGGAAGCGGCGATCCATTCCGCCAGGCCCTGATGCTGACCGTGCGCCTCCTCGCCTTCGGCGACTTCACGGCGAATCTCGGGAGCTACGTCGCCCCCGACGGGAGCGTGAAGTACACGCTGGCGGGGAACCAGTACCTCTATCGCGGCGCGGACGGATCGGCTCACGCGACGAAGCGCTCGCTCTCGGACCACCTCGTGCACGGGCTCGTGACCGACGAGAAGGGGGAGCCGGTCCGGGGCGCGGCGGTGAAGGTGGACGGGGAGGTGGTCTACACCGACTCGGACGGCTACTTCTTCGTGCGAAAGCCCAAGGGGCGCCGCTCCACGATCGAGGTGGCGACGGGCGAATTCCTGACGCCGCTCCCGTACGTGGTCGTGAGCGCGCCGGAATTCGTGGAGTCGCAGCCGGAAGGGCGGGGCGCCGGCGCCGTAATCGTGGTGCGCCGAGTGATCCCGGGAGTTCCGAAGCCGCAGCCGAAGGACTGGACCGGGGTGGAGCCGAAGTAGCCGTTCGGAAATCGCCGCCGGCGGCACGGCGAAGGGGGCGTGAATCCTCCGGGCGCTGTCCTCGCCCACGCTTCGCGTGGGCTGCGGGGGCGCCCTCCGGAATCACGCCCCCTTCGCCTGCTCACCGCCGTTGGTGACCGACGGAAGTCACTTCGCCTTCACCCCCGTCATCGCCTCCGCCGAGAAGACCTTCGCGATCTGCTCCTCCGTGAGGAGCTTCCGCTCCCGCACGATCGCGATCACCGTCTTCCCCGTCTTCGCCGATTCCTTCGCCACCTCCGCCGCGGCCATGTAGCCGATGTGGGGGTTCAGCGCGGTCGCGAGCGAGATGGACGTCTCGAAGTAGTGGCGGCAGACGTCCTCGTTCGCCGTGATCCCGTCCACGCACTTCGTGCGCAGCACCCGGAGCGCCGGCGCGAGGAGCGCGAGCGAGCGGTGCAGGTTGTGCGCGATCACCGGCATCATCACGTTCAGCTCCAGCTGGCCCGCCTGCGCCGCGTAGGCGACCGTCGTGTCGTAGCCGAGGACCTGGAAGCAGACCATGTTGGTCATCTCGGCGATCACGGGATTCACCTTCCCGGGCATGATGGAGGAGCCGGGCTGGACGGCGGGGAGGATCACCTCGTCGAAGCCGGTGGTCGGCCCGCTCGCGAGGAGGCGGAAGTCGTTCGCGATGCGCGTGAGGTCGAGGCAGAAGCCGCGCAGGTCGTTCGAGAGGCGGACGAAGGGCGCCATGCTCTGCATCGCCTCGAAGAGATTCGGCGACGGGCGGTAGGGCGCGCCCGTGAGCGCGGCCAGGTTCGCGATCGCCTTCTCGCGGTACTGGGGATGCGCGTTGATCCCCGTTCCGGCGGCGTTTCCGCCGAGTCCGAGCGGGAGGAGGCCCTCCCGGCTCCGCTTCAGCGACTCGACCCAGCCCTCCACGCAGACCTGGTAGCCCGAGAACTCCTGCCCGAGCGTGACCGGGACCGCGTCCTGCAGGTGCGTGCGGCCCGACTTGAGGACCGTCCGGAACGCCTCGGCGCGCCCCGCGAACGAGCGGGCGAGCGCCGTCATCTCCTCGATCACCGGCCCCGAGAGCTCGTACGCCGCGAGCCGGATGGCGGTCGGGATGACGTCGTTCGTCGACTGCGCCATGTTCACGTGATCGTTCGGGCTCACCAGCTTCGTGTCGCCGCGCTGGCCGCCGAGGAGCTCGCAGGCGCGGTTCGCGATCACCTCGTTCACGTTCATGTGGAACGAGGTGCCGGCGCCCGCCTGATAGGCGTCCACCACGAAGTGGGCGTCGTGCGTGCCGGCCACGACCTCCTCGGCGGCGCGGACGATGGCGTCGGCCTTCGCCGCGTCCAGCACGCCCAGTTCCTGGTGCGCCCGGGCGGCGGCGATCTTGATGCGCGCGACGGCGCGCACCATCTCGCGATGGAGCCGCTCGCCGCTGATGGGGAAGTTGGCGACCGCGCGGGCGGTCTGGACGCCGTAGTACGCGTCCGAGGGGACTTCGAGGGAGCCGAGGGAATCGCGTTCGGTGCGGGTCGGCCGCGCCGTTCCCGCGTCAGCCGTAGGACTCATGGTGCTCCGATCAGATGGAGTCGAGGAGCCAGCTTTCCGGGTCCTCGAGCAGCTCCTTCACGCGGTGGAGGAATTGGGCCGCCGGCGTTCCGTCGACGAGCCGGTGATCGAACGAAAGAACGAGCGTCATCATCCAGCGAACCACGATCCGGTGGTCGCGCACCACGGGGCGCTCCTGGATCAGGTGAACGCCGAGGATGCCGACTTCGGGGTGATTGATCACCGGCTGCGACGCGGTCGCGCCGAACATGCCGGCGTTCGTGATCGTGAAGGTCCCGCCCTGGATGTCGTTCAGGGTCAGCTTCTCCGCGCGGGCGCGCGCGGCGAGATCCTCCATTTCGGCGGCGAGCTGGAGGATGGTCTTCTTGTCGGCGTCGTGCACGATCGGGACGATCAGGCCCTGGTCGCGGTGCACCGCCATTCCGATCGAGTAGTACTTCTTGTAGCGGATCTCGGTGTCGCTCATCGAGGCGTTCAGGACCGGATACTCCTTCAGCGCCCGGACGACCGCCTTCGTGATGAACGGCATGTAGGTCAGGTTGAGGCCGTAGTCGGCCTTCACCCGCTCCTTGAGCCTTCCGCGAAGCTCGACCAGCGCGGACATGTCCACCTCGTCCGTCACGGAGCAGTGGGCGGCGCTGTGACGCGCCTTCGACATGTTCTCCGCGATCTTCTTGCGGAGCGTCGTGACGGGCTGGACCTCTTCCTCGCGCGACCCGGCCGCGGCGAACGCCGGGACGGGAACCGCCTTCAAGGGGCGCGGCGCGGCGGGCGCGGGCGCGGTCGCCGTGCCGGGCGCGGTCGCGTAGGCCGGCGCCGCGTGCGGCGCGGAGGCGCCGACCTTCCGGGCTTCGACGTAGGTGAGGACGTCTTCGCGCGTGACGCGGCCGCCGAGGCCGCTGCCGCGGATCTGGGCCGGATCGACGCCGTGCTCCTTCACCAGCTTGCGGACGGCGGGCGAGAGGCGCGCGCCGTCGGCCGATGGAGGAGCGGGGAGCGTCGCGGTGGCCGAGGCGTAGGCGGGCGCCGGCGCCGGGGCCGCGGGGGCGGGAACCGGAGCGGCGGTCGCGGGCGGCGGAGGCGCGATCGTGACGGATCCGTGGCCCGCGCCGTGCGCGGCCGCCGACGGCTTCGGGGCCGATGCCGCCGCGTCGAGCGTCTCGCCGGCCGCCAGGATCACGCCCAGCTCGTCGCCGACCTGCGCGACCACGCCCTCGTTCACGGAGATCCTGCCGAGCGTCCCCGCCGAAGGGGCCGGGAGCTCGATATTGATCTTGTCGGTGATGATCTCGACGATCGGCTCGTCCTTCGCGATCGGGTCGCCGACCTTCTTCAGCCACTTCCCGATCGTTCCCTCGACCACGCTCTCGCCGAGCTGCGGCACGATGATGGTGGTGGGCATCCTTCCTCCCCGTGGGCCCGTCGGGCCGTCTAGTAGGCGACCAGCTTCCGGATCTCTTCCGCGATCCGGTCGGCGTTCGGTAGATAGTGCTCGGCCATGATCGGCGCGAACGGCTCCTGCGGCGCGTCGGGCGGCGAGATGCGCACGACCGGCGCGTCGAGGTAGTCGAAGCCTTCCTCGGCCACCATCGCGGCGATCTCGGTGCCGACGCCCATGGTGCGGCTGCTCTCGTAGACCACCGCGCAGCGCGCGGTCTTCCGGACCGACGCGAGAATCGTCTCGTGGTCGTAGGGGGCGAGCGTGCGGAGATCGACGACCTCCACCTCGATTCCTTCCGCGGCCAGCTTGTTCGCCGCCTCGAGCGAGCGCTGCAGCATGAGCGAGTAGGAGACGACCGTGACGTGGCGTCCCTCGCGCGCGACCGCGGCCTTGCCGAGCGGCACGATGTAGTCGTGCTTCGGAATCGCCTGCTTCACGGTGCGGTAGAGGCGCTTGTGCTCGTAATAGAGCACCGGGTTCTGCCCGCGGAACGCCGCCTTCAGGAGTCCCTTCGCGTCGTACGGATTCGACGGCGCGACGACCACGAGGCCGGGGCAGTGCATGAACCAGGAGGCGTTGAACTGCGAGTGGTAGAGGCCGCCGCCGACGCCCGCGCCGCAGCAGACGCGGATGACCATGGGGCAGGTCCACATGCCGCCCGAGCGGTAGCGCATCTTGGCCGCGTGCTCCACGATCCCGTCCACGGCGAGCGACGTGAAGTCGTCGAACTGGATCTCGGGCGAGGGGATGAGGCCCGCCAGCGCCGCGCCGACCGCGCCCTGCACCAGGAAGTTCTCCGAGATGGGGCTGTCGATCACGCGCATCGGACCGAACCGCTCGTAGAGGTTCTTCGTCGCCTTGAAGACCCCGCCGTACCCCGCGATGTCCTCTCCGATGAGGAAGATGCGCTCGTCGCGCTCCATCTCCTCGTGGAGGGCCTGCGTGATGGCCTCGATGTAGGTGATGGGCGTCGCCGGGGTGTCGTTCGCCGCCGCGGTCAGGGCCGGGGCGCTCTCCATCGTTTTCATCACCGCTTGCTCTCCCTATCCACGTGGTGGGCCTTCTTCAGGCGCTCCGCGCGCCGCGCTTCCGCCGCGCGCGCCTCGCGCCGATCGTCATCCGTTTCCGGCAGGAGCGGCGGCACCGGAACGGGCGCGCCCTGCTTGTCGATCGCGACGAACGTCAGATACGCCGTGCTGGTCTGCGTCCTCCGCCCGTTCAGGAGATCCTCGCTCTGCACGTCCACGCGGATCTCCATCGAGGTGCGTCCCGCGTACGTCATCCGGCCCGTGATCACGGCCAGCTGGCCGATCCGGATCGGCGCCTCGAACGACACCTGGTCGATCGAAGCGGTGACGCACTGGGTGCGGCAATGGCGGTGCGCCACGATGGCGGCCGCCAGGTCGATCCAATGGAGGACCATCCCTCCGAGCACGTTGCCGAGCGTGTTGGCGTCGTTCGGCAGGACGAGCTGGACCATCTCCACGCGCGAATCGCGCGAGGCCTTGCCCTGAGGCGGCGCCGCGCCGCCTCGGCGCGCCGGAGCGCGCTTAGAGGGGGGCGTAGACGTCCTCCAGCAGCTCGTGCGCGTCCGGGTGCGGGGAGCGCTCGGCGAACTCGATCGCCTCCTCGATCTCCCGTTCGATCCGCTGCAGCGTCGCCTGCTTGTACGACTCGTCGATGACGCCGCGCTCCATCAGGAGCCGCTCGTACCGCGGCACGGGATCGCGCTTCTTCCAGTAGTCCACTTCCTCGGGCGACCGGTAGTTCGCCGGATCGATCTCGGAGTGGCCGTACCAACGGTAGGTCTTCATCTCGATCAGCGACGGTCCGTCGCCCCGGCGCGCGCGGCGGATCGCCTCCTGCGCCGTCTCGTACGTCAGGAGCAGGTCGTTTCCGTCGATGGTGACGCCCGGCATGCCGTAGGCCTTCGCGCGGTCCGAGACGTTCTCCAACGGAACGCCGAGGGTCGCCGGGACCGACTCGGCCCAGAGATTGTTCTGCACGACGAAGACGCAGGCGAGCTTGTGGATGCCCGCGAAGTTCAGGGCCTCGTGCCAGACGCCGTTCGACGTCGCGCCCTCGCCGACGAAGGCGACCGCGACGTTGTCCTTCTTCTGGATCTTCCACGCGAGCGCCGAGCCGGTCACGATCACGGTCTGCGCGGCGATGGTGGAGGCCGGCGTCACGATCCCCATCGGCTTCCAGCCGTAGTGGCAGGGATGGCTCTTGCCGCGATCGGGGCTGTCCTTCCGCGCGAAGAGCTGCGCCATGAGGTACTTGATCGGCATGCCCTTCGTGATGACGGCGCCGATCTCGCGGTGCTGGATCCCGATGAAGTCGTCGGGGCGGAGCCCGTAGCAGGGGCCGACCACCGTCGCCTCCTGGCCCACCGCGCTGAAGAAGGTCCCCTGGAAGCGGCCCTGCTTGAAGAGGCGCCGGCAGCGCTCGTCCACCTGCCGGACCAGGTTCATGTAGTAGTAGAGGCCCTTCAGCTCGTCGTTCGAAACGGCCATGCATCCCTCCCGAGGTCGTCCGGTCGCGCGGGGGCCGCCCGGAGCGGCGTCGCGCGGTTGTTCGTCACAACAGCCCGAAACTCTACCATAGTAGTAAGACCCTCGCCACACGACCGGCCCGGCCGCCGCGGCGCCGGGGCGGCTACGACGCGCCCGGTTTCCAGCCGCGGAGCCGGAGGCTGTTCCCGACCACCGAGACGCTGCTCATCGCCATGGCGGCCGACGCCACCGTGGGATGAAGGAGCCAGCCGGTGAGCGGGAAGAGCGCCCCCGCGGCGAGCGGAATGGCGATCACGTTGTAGCCGAAGGCCCAGAAGAGATTCTCGAGAATCGTCCGCCGCGTGCGGCGCGAGAGGTCGAGCGCGTCGGCGATCGCGCCGAGCCCGCCGCCGACCAAGGTGATGTCGGCCGCCTCCATGGCGACGTCGGTCCCCGTCCCGATCGCGATGCCGACGTCCGCCGCGGCCAGGGCCGCCGCGTCGTTCAGGCCGTCGCCGACCATGGCCACCGCGCCGCCGGCCTGCTGGAGCTCGCGGACCAGCGCGACCTTGGCTTCCGGGTCGAGTCCGGCGCGCACGTCGTCGATACCGAGGGTCGCGGCGAGCCGCCGCGCCGGCGCCTCGCGGTCGCCCGTCGCGAGGACGAGCCGGAGCCCGCGCCGCTTCAGGCGCGCCGCCGCGTCGGCCGCTTCCGCGCGCGGCGTGTCGTGGAGCGCGAAGAAGCCCGAGGTGGCCGGACCGATGCCGACCCAGGCGAGCGTATGGCCCGCTTCCGCCGCGGCGTCGGCGGCGGCGCGAAGCTCCTCCGGCGCCCGTCCGGCGAACGCGGCGAATCCGAACGATCCGACGCGGACGGCCGATCCGTCGGCGTTCCCGCGCGCGCCGTGGCCCGGCGTCACCGTGACGCCGCTCACCAGCGGCGGACGCTGGTTCGGTCCGAGCGTCTCCTTCGCGTGGCGAACGAGGGCGCGCGCGATGGGGTGCTCCGAGCCCGCCTCGACGGCCCCGGC
>DATIQI010000279.1:0-10966 GCA_035470985.1 Acidobacteriota bacterium | reverse complement strand
GACGCCGTGACGTCGTGGCCGCCGTGGCAGGAGGTGCACGAGAACTTCGTGGTGCCGCCGGCCAGCTTCCGGCTGGTCGAGGCGGCGTGGAACTGGTGGATCGAATCGGCGTCGGCGTGACAGCCGCCGCAGTCCACCGGGGTCTGCCGCGCGCGATGGGGCGTGCGGTCGCCGTCGAAGCCGGCGTGGCACTTCACGCACGAGAACTTCGCGTGCGCGGACCCGCGCAGAACCGAGGGATCGATGTCGAGCGGCGTCATCGCGCCGCGGACCATCCGGCTCCCCAGGGTACCGCCCGAGTGGCACTCCAGGCAGGACGCGTCGGAGTTGGCGCGCGCGCCGCGGCGCGCCGCGGGGGCGGCCGCCGCGTCCGGCGGGCCCGAGAGCCGCGGCACGTCCCCGCCCGCGAGGAGCCAAATCGCCGCGATCCCGAGGAGGATCCGGGCCGGGGCGCGCCTCATCGGTAGGCGAAGATCATGGCGTAGAGGATCCAGAGCACGATCGCGAATCCGATGGTCAGCGCCGTCCACCCGAAGGCGCGGATGGCCCGGATCACGATCGGGGGATAGGGCTCCACGAGATGCTTCTCCAATTCGCCGCGGCGGACCAGCTCGTCGTACTCGCCCGGCTTGTCCTCCTGGAACTCCTCCAGCGGCATCCGGCCCGTGAAGACGACCAGATCCATCGGGAACTTCTCGGGGCGAAGGTGCGTGTTGAAGAAGTGGACCGTGAAGATGAAGCCGGTGGCCAGGAGGGCCTCGTCGCTGTGGATGATCGTGGCGACGTTCAGGAACCAGCCGGGCAGGACCAAGGTGAAGAACTCCGGGAACCAGAGCATGAGTCCGGTGGAGCCGATGACCATCATGCCCCAGAAGACGGCGAAGTAATCGAACTTTTCCCAGTACGTCCAACGGCCGTATTGGGGCCTCGGGCCCTTCCCCAGGAACCAGCGGAGGCTCCCGGTGAATTCGTTCAGGTCCCGCTTCGTGAAGAGCATCGTGTTGGGGCCGAAGAGGAGATTCTTCCACGAGCCGAATTCGCGGCTCTTCCTCCGGATCAGGTCGACGATGTGCGTCGCGAACGTGATCATCATCAGGACGGCGCCCAGCCGGTGGACGTATACCGCCCCTTCGAATCCCCCGAAGAGCCGCGCCAGGAGGCGCGCCCATCCCGTGTACGAGAACTTCAGCGTCATGCCGGAGAGGGCGAGGCTGAGGAAGCTCACGATCATCACGATGTGGAGCACCCGGTTCAAGCGCGTGAAGCGCTCGAAATGAAGTTCCTCCCGCTCGGCCCTCACGGCGTCCCCCCTTCTTCGTCCGCTCCCCCGCCCTTCCCGCCCGGCTTCGGCGGCGCGTTCGGGGACGCCTCGGACGTGGCGCCCGCGGCCGCCTCGGCCTTCGCTCCGGCCGCGGCTTCGGCCGCCTCGCGCCGTTCCCGCTCATCCCGCTCGCGGCGCATCTTCAGCGCGCGCGGCAGCCATAGGGCCGTGTGGAGCCCGCCGACGGTGAACGTCCCGATCAGGAGCGCCGTCATCCCCCAGAACGTCCAGAAGAGCCAGGGGTACTTCTTCGGGTCGTGATGGGTCGCGTGCGTGAGGTAGCCCGCGAACCGGCGCGTCGCCCCCGCGTGGCATTGCTTGCAGGTCTCCACCACATTCGCCCGGCTGAGGCGCGAGCCGCGATCGGTCGACGGGAGGATGTCGTTCGCGCCGTGGCAGTCGTAGCACTTCGCGGTCTTCGTGTACCCGAGCTGCGACACCTTGCCGTGGTACGTGTCGAAGTAGGTCTTCGAGATCTCCTCGTGGCAGCGCCCGCACTTCTGCATGATGTCGAGCTTGAAGCCCGTCGCGTCCGTGCGGCTGATGGTGTGCGCCGAGTGGCAGTCGCTGCAGACCGGAAGCTCCTTGTCGGTCTTCCCCACCTGGGTCGCGTGGATGCTCTTCGCGAACTGCTCCTGGATCCCGTGGTGGCAGCGGCCGCACGTCCCCGGAATGTTCGCCCGGTTCACGCTGGAGGCGGCGTCCTTCTTCGGGCGCACGCCGTGCGCGGTGTGGCAGGAGGTGCAGGTCGCCGTCACGGTGAGCCCGCTCTTCATGAGCCCCTTGCCGTGGATGCTCTCGGTGTAGTGCTCGATGATGTCGTGCTGGCTCCCCTTGTAGCGCTTCGCCGCCTTCTCCCCTTCGCGGTGGCAGCGCGCGCAGAGCCGCGGCACGTTCGTCGGGAAGGTGGCCGACTCCTGCTGCACCTTGCCGAGGATCTGGTGCGTGCCGTGGCACTCCTTGCAGGTCGGCGCGTTCGCGTCCTTCTTCGCCATCAGCTCGCCGTGCATGCTCGCCTGGTACTCGGCTCCGATCTCCGCGTGGCACGACGTGCAGTCCACCTTCTCGGCGATCGTCTCGCAGGGGCGCATCCGCGACGCGGTCACGCCCGCGTGGCACTGGCTGCACGAGGTCTTCGAATGCCGCGACGCCGCCAGGTGCTCGGCGGTCACGGCGAGCGACCGGCCGTCCTGGCTCGACTTCAGGGCCGCGTCCTGGTGGCACCGCATGCAGTCCTTGTCGGCCATCCCCTGGTCGTAGAAGACCTTTCGCACCTTGTGCGGCTGGTGGCAATCGACGCACGCGGGGAGGACGTGGGCCTGCTTCTCCCAGAGCTCCCCCTTGATCACCTTCCGGTGGACCCGCTCGATCTCGGCGTGGCAGGTGGCGCAGGTCGCGGCGATGTTCCGGCGCGCGATGGAGGAGCCCGAGTCGGTGTGCGGCAGGATCGAATGCGCGGTGTGACAGGAAACGCAGCTCGGCGCGACCACGAGGCCTTTTCGAAGCAGGCCCTCCCCGTGGATGCTCTCCGAGAAGTTCTCGAGAATGTTCGACTGGTGGATGAGGCGCTGCCGCTGGACCGGGGCCCCTTCCTGGTGGCACTTGGCGCAGAGCGCCGGGATCTGGAGCGGCGCGACGGGCGAGCGCGGGTCCTTCACCTTCGTGACGGCGTGTCCGCCGTGACAGTCCTGGCAGTGGGGCGCCAGCGGGTCGCCGCGCGCGATGGCGTGCCCGTGGAGCGACTTCGCGTGGAGCGCCTCGATCCCATCGTGGCACGAGCCGCAGCGGACGCGCGTGAGGGGCGTCTTGTGCGGCGTCTCTTCGGGATCGTAGTTCGCGTGGCAGCCGACGCAGCCGACCTTCGCGTGCGCCGACTTCCGGAGCACGCCGGGATCGATGTCGAGCGAGACCACCCGGCCGCGGATGCGCGCCGTCTCCAGGGTCCCGTCGGTGTGGCAATCGAGGCAGTCGCTGTCGGGGATCGCCGGCTTCGCGGGGGTCTGTGGGGTCGTGGCCGCCGGGGCCGTCGTGGCGGGCGGTTTCACGTCCGTCGCGGGGGGCGTCGTCTGCCCGGCGGCGTGGAACGAGACGAGCGTGCCGGCCGCCAATCCGGCCGCCACCACCATCCACCGCGGGATCGGGAACTTCATCGCGAATCGCCCCTTGGCTCGG
This sequence comes from Acidobacteriota bacterium, assembly GCA_035470985.1. GTDB lineage: Bacteria > Eisenbacteria > RBG-16-71-46 > SZUA-252 > SZUA-252 > SZUA-252. The sequence goes on along the minus strand of DATIQI010000279.1, from coordinate 7,473 downwards.
GTCCGGCGGGGAATGCCGCCGCGACCTCTATGCCCTATGAATTTGCGGCACATAGGAAGGGGAAAACTACGGGACGCGCGGGGCGGCGTCAGGTGGACTTGGGTAGTACTACCGGTGGGGGGGTCGAATCCAGAAGAGAAACGGAGAACTCGACTTATCGTCGGTTTGAAGCTCCTCCCGCTCGTTCACCCGCTCCCAGCCGCTGTTTCCGATGAGGAGGAGGTCGCCGCCGTCCGGAACGGCGTGGCTGGTCTCTCCGAGCGAAGAGTCGAGCCGCTCGAGGATGCCCCCCGCCACTCCGGATGGCTCGAAGTGATACCGGAGCGAGAGGATCCGGGCCGGCCGGATCCCGTTCTGGATCGCGAAGAACTTCAGGAACCCCGCCGACCTCTCCCCCCGGGCCAGCCCGTCGATTCCGACGAGGGCCAGGTTCTTGGACTTCCGGACCGGGGTGGCGCGCCGGCGCTCCAGTTCGAAGAGGATCAAGCCCCGAGGGTAGTCGGCCACGAGGAGCCGCTTTCCCGGCTCCACTTCCAAAATCCCTTGAGGGTTTCCGAACGTTCCGGGCGCGGCCAGCGTGTCGAACGAAGCCGCGCCGGGACGAAGCGCGTAGAGCCCGCCGCCCACCGAGTCGCTCGCGTAGAGCGTCCCATCCGCGCCGAGCGTGATGTCCCCGAGGACATGAGGCGTTCCGTCGCGAGGCAACTCCACGCGAACCCGCTCCTCTCCCGTCCGGAGGTCCCACGCCAGGACGGCCGTGCGCCCCGAGTCGGCCGCGACGAAGTTCTCGTGCGCGGGCGACGCGGCGGTGCTCCCCCAGAGACGATCGCCCGTCGTATCGAGCGCCAACGCATAGATTCCCCAGACCCCGTTCCGCGCCGAGCCCACGAAGTCACGGACCGACCCCGACGGTTCCACCGCGATCACTTTGCGGCGATGGATGCTGCTGACGTAGACGAGCCCCGTGCGGGGGTCGCGCGCGAGGTCCTCGGCCAGGAGTCCGGGGTCCTTCAGCGTGGCGAAGGGCTCACGTCGCCGCAGGCTCGCCGTGTCGGGCATGGTGCCCGCGTTCTCCTCGAGCCGCTTCGCGACCGCCTCGAATCGGGGATGGCCGGCGAGCGCGGTGAAACTCGAGTCGCGCCTGGGGGAGCGGGCCAATCCCATCGCGGCGTAGTCCATCAGACGCGCGATCGCCTCGTCGCGTTCCCCGAGTCGAGCCGCGATCTGCGCGAGGCTCCAGATCGCGGAGGGGTGTCCGTCCATCTCGAGATCGAGGGCCCGGAACTCGGTTCTCGCGGCCTGAAGCTCTCCACGCGCCATGAGCGCTCGGGCGGCCTTCAAGCGGTCGAAAAATGGCCGGGGATCGGGGTCGGCGATCGCAGGAGCGGGAATCAGAACGGCGATGAGGAGGAGCATGTACGCGGCAAGGTGACCGCGGTCACCGAGCGGCGCGACGCGCCTGATGGAGGATCTCCCACGGATACCGGCGGTGTCCGGCGCACCTGGTCGTGGCGTTCTTCGTCTCACTTCTTGCCTGCCTCCAGTGGACGAACGAGGCGCCCTCTCCCCTCAGCTTGCCGTGACGCCGCCGGCCCTTTTCTACGCTTCTCCCCGGGCCGCGAGGGAGCGAAGGAGCGCTTCCTTCCGGAGCGAGATCCGCCCGCGCGAAAGCTCCACCGCTCCCAGCCGCTCGAACTCCTTCAGGAGGCGGCTCACCACTTCCCGCGCCGTTCCCAGCTCCGACGCGATCTGCGCGTGCGTGATCTCGACGACACCGTCCGGTTCTCCCTCGCGATGGAACTGATCGTCCAGGTATCCCGCGAGCCGCTGGTCCATCTTCTTGAACGCCACTTCCTCGACGAGCGACATCACCTCGGTGAGCCGCTCGGTGAACATGCGGAAGACGAACGTCTGGAGCGGCTCGTACTCCGCGACCCAGCGGCGAAACGTGCGGGCGGGGATGACCAGCGCCTCGACGTCCTCCTCCACGCGCGCCGTGGCCGGGACGGGCCGATCGGAGAGGATGCAGGAGACGTTCAGCGGACAGGCCTCGCCGCCGCCGACGTGGTAGAGCGTGATCTCCTGCCCTCCTTCGCCGAGCTTGAAGACGCGCATCCTCCCGGAGAGGACGACGGCGAAACTGGCGCAGACATCTCCCTCTTGCAGGAAGTAGTCGCCCGCCGAGAGGCGGACGATCGTCCCCTCGGAGAGGAATCGCTTCCGCACCTCGGGAGTCGCTTCGGCCAGGAAGGGGAGCCGGGCGAGTACGTCCCGGCGCTCGGCCGCGAATTTGGCGCCGCCATCGACGATCTGGGACATCGGTTGAGACCTCCGCGCGCCGGCGCGCGCTCGGCGCCGGGGACGGGGCCCCGGCTCGGGGGATTGTTGGGCTAGCTCGCCTTAGACTATTCTGCCCTCCCGTGCGAGCGCAACGACCGACGACAGGATGCCGTAGGTTTCCGATTCAGCCCCTCAATGTGACATCCGTCACACTTCTGGCGTCCATCCTCTTCTGGGGAGCGATCGTGATGGCTTCGGAGGGCGACCGGCCCGATTTCGACAGGCTCTGGGACTACGATCACCCCGATTCGACGGAGGCGGCGTTCCGGGCGCTCCTCCCCGCCGCGGAGACTTCCGGGGACCGCGACTACCTCGCGCAGCTCCTCATCCAGATCGCGCGGGCCCAGGGGCTCCAAATGGACTTCGACGCGGCCGCCGCGACGCTCGATCGGGCGGAGGCGCTCCTCACGCCCGAGCTTCGGGTCGCGCGGGTCCGGCTCCTCCTCGAGCGGGGACGTGTGCTGAACTCCTCGAAGCGCCGGGAGGAGTCGAAGCCGCTCTTTCGCGCGGCCTGGGATCGGGCGCGCGAGGCCGGCGCCGATGCGTACGCGGTGGACGCGGCGCACATGCTCGGCATCGTGGAGACGGGCGACTCGTCGCTCGCCTGGAATCGGACCGCCCTCGATGCCGCGGAGCGCTCGGCCGAGCCCAAGGCCCGGAAGTGGCTCGGGTCGCTGCACAACAATGTCGGATGGACCCATCACGACCGGGGCGAGTTCGAGACGGCGCTCGACCACTTCCGGAAGGCGCTTCGGGAACGGGAGGCCGCGGGCCTGCCGGACCCGGTCCGGATCGCGCGCTGGTGCGTCGCTCGGACGCATCGTTCGCTGAAGCGCTACGACGAGGCGCTGGCGGAGCAGCGCGCGCTCCTCGCGGAGAACGAAGCCGCCGGATCTCCGGACGGCTTCGTCGAGGAGGAGATCGGGGAGTGTCTGACGGCCCTGGGACGCGACGGTGACGCGAAACCCCACTTCGCCGCCGCCCACGCGCTCCTCTCCAAGGATCCGTGGCTGGCGCGCGACGAGCCCGAGCGGCTGGAGCGCCTGCGGCGTCTCGGCGGCGTCCCCGCGCCCGGCGAGGGCGGCGAGAGCGGCGAGAGCGGCGAGGGCGGCGAGGGCGGCGGGAAGTGACGGCGCTCGAGCCGCGGCCCCGGCCGGGCTACGGCGTCCGCTTCCGCGTGTAGATCGTCCGGAACTCGAGCCAGAGCGCCACGCGGCAGCCGTCGCACTCCTCGGTCACCTGCTCGCGCCGCACCGGGTCGGCGGCGACTTCGTACCCGATCGCCTCGTACAGGTTCGCGTACTCGTCCGCCCGGCGGGCCTCCACCACGAATCGGCGCTCCCAGCCCGCCGCGATCCGCTCCGGGTCGGGACGGATCTCGGCCTGAGCGAGCGTCCGGAGCGCCTCCTCGCCGACGATCCCGGCCAGCGCGTCGCCCTCCAGCCCGCCCGGCTCGTCGTTCACGCCGCCGACTCCGCGATCTGGCGCATCCGGACGTGGCCGAGGTGGGCCGCGCCGAGCGCGGCCACGTACTGGACCAGATCCCCCTCGGGCACGTTCACGCCGGCGTGGAGCGACTCGCGCGCGACGCGGACCATCGTCTCGAAGCGGAGAATGCCGCCGATCAGAGTGAATTCGGGCTCCATCTTCACGCGCTTCATCAGCTGCACCGACCGGCCCACCAGCGACACGATGGCGCCGTGCATGATGTCGGCCGGGGCGACCCCTTGCGAGAGGTGGTTGATCACCTCGGACTCCGCGAAGACGGCGCAGACGCCCGAGATGGAGGGGTACTCCTTCGACGTCGTGACCAGAGGGCCGATCTCCTCGGTCGCGTACCCCATGTAGCGGGCGGTCTTTTCCAGGAACGCCCCCGTCCCCGCCGCGCACTTGTCGTTCAGACGGAACGACTTCACCTTCGCGCCGTCGCCGAGGCGGCTCGCCTTCATCGTCTGCCCGCCCACGTCGAGGACGGTGTGCGTCCCCGGGAAGAGGAGCGTCGCGCCGCGCGCCGCCGCGGTGATGTCGGTCACGTGGAGATCGGCGAACGTCACCTGGTGCCGTCCGAATCCGGTCGCGACGATGTACGAGACGTCCGAGCGCGCGAAACCGGCCGCGCCGATCGCCCGGTGGAGCGTCCGCTCGGAGACCTCGGCCAGCTTGAAGCCGGTCGCCTCCATCGCGCGCGCCAGGATCCGCCGGTCCTCGCCCAGGAGGACCGCCTTCGTGTACGTCGAGCCGACGTCGATTCCCGCCGTGAGGATCATGGCGTGACCTGTTTCTCGCGGGCCGGCGCGCGGCTCGAGCGGATGTGGTCGAGGGCGAAGAGCGCCGCGCCGAGCGCGCCCATGTAGTGGGAGTCGTCGCTCACGTTCACCTTCAGGCCCAGCGCCTGGTTCAACGCTTCGATCATGGCGACGTTCTTCGCGACCCCGCCCGTGAACGTGACCTCCTCCTCCACACCGGTCCGCCAGAGGAGGCCGACGGAGCGGTAGGCGATCGAGTGATGGACGCCGAGCAGGATGTCCTCGATCTTCTTCCCCTTCCCCAGCCAGGAGAGGACCTCCGTCTCCGCGAACACGGTGCAGGTGGTCGAGATCTTCACCGGCCGATCCCCCCGCATCGCGGTCGGGCCGAGATTCTCGATCGGGATGTCGAGCGCCGCCGACGCCGCGCCGAGGAAGCGGCCCGTCCCGGCCGCGCACTTGTCGTTCATGCAGAAGTCGAGGATCTCGCCCCGCTCCGACACCCGGATCGCCTTCGTGTCCTGCCCGCCCATGTCGACCACCGTCCGGGTCTTCGGGAACATGTGGACCGCCCCGCGCCCGTGGCAGCTGATCTCGGTCACCTGCGTGTTGCCGAAGGTGACCTTGTACCGGCCGTACCCGGTCCCGACCACGTACTCCACCTCTTCCTCGCGGAGGTCGTGCGCCGTGAGGGCCTCCTGGAAGGCCGTTTCGGCGGCGCGCATCACGTTGGCGCCCGTGGCGGTCAGCGCGCGGCCGACGATCCGGCCCGACTCGTCCACCACGACGGCTTTCGTCTGCGTCGAGCCGACGTCCACGCCGGCGGCGTACGCCATGTCGCTCCCTCCCCTTCCCTCAGCGGCCCGCGGCCGCGGTCAGCCGGCGCGAGGCCAGCCCTTCGAAGAAAGCGTCGATGCGGTTCTTCATTTGCGCCTCCGACACCACGCGCCGGTCCATCATGTCCGACTCGAGGAAGAGGCTGGGAATGTCCCGCAGCGCCATGAGCGCGCGGCGGTTGTCGGCCAGGCCGGTGGAGACCGTCCGGCAGCTCTTGATCGGATGGAAGACGATCCCGTCCGCGGCGTACTCGTCGATCATCTGTGCGAGCGCCCGCGTCTGGAAGAACATGCTGTCCATGGCGTCGCGCACGCCGATCAGGAGTCCCTCCGCCAGGCTCTCCAGCGGCTCGCGCGGGTCGTACTGGAAGCCGACGTTCGATCCCCCCGACGCGAACCAGAGGTAGGTGGAGTTCACGAACGTGCCGCCGTGCTCGGTAAATAGCTCGGTGAAGCGGCGGAAGATCGGATAGCAGGGAACGCCGACGAAGATCAGCCGGTACTGCTCGTCCACGAGCGTGCCGATTCCGCGCGCCTGCTTGTGTTCCATCTCCTCGACCAGGTCGTTGAAGTAGGCCGCCCCCTCGGGGGCGCCGCGGAACCCGTTGGAGACGCCGAGATAGATGGTCCCGTCGGAGAGGGCGTTGAAGAGGGACGGCCGGCTCTGGTTCAGCTCGAGCACGCGCCGCCAGCCGTGGTTCATGGCGTTGGCGTGGACCAGCGACTCGCGCAGCCGGTCGATGTCGAACCGCTTCCCCGTCACCTGCTCGAGGAGCGTGATCAGCTCGCCCAGCTGCGCCGCCACGTAGCGGCGGTCGTTCTCGAAGTCGTGGTTTCCGCGCCAGGTTTGCGCGCCGTCGGCCCGGCTCCCCGGGATGTCGAGGACGTAGGCGGGCATCGAGTACATCCGCTCCCAGATCTCCGCCCATTTGATGTACGTGTTGCAGGCGTTCGTGAGGACCGCGATCGCCGGCCGCGGGATCGTCCCCATGGGAAGCGCGCCGCCCCGTTTCTGGGTCGCGATGTCGGCCTTCACGTAGCCGCAGATGTCGGGCGAGTAGCCGAGGTCCTCGGCCTCGTTCAGGTACTCGTGCGCCACCTTGCGGACCGCGGTCTGGAGCGAGTTGATCTCCGGGAAGACGAGCGGCAGGTCGAAGACGCGCATCAGCTCGCCCAGGCTCCCCATCACGAAGACGTAGGCGCCCCCGCGCCCCTCCTCCGCGGCGCGGGTCAGCCCGTCGAACCACTGCCGGAAGAGGCGCGCGCCTTCCCGGTTCCCGCGCCCTACGATTCCCTCGTCCTTCGCACCGGTCGTCATCGCCGCCCTCTCAGTCGAACAGGAGATTCTCGACGAAGGTGTCGAGCTGGATCTCGAGCTGCTCGAACGTGGTCATGTTCTCCTCGAATTCCGTCACGAAGTGCGGCACCTTGGCGCCGTCGAGCGCGTGGACGTAGGCGACCTGCTCCTCCAGTCCGGGCTCGCACATCTTGGCGGCCGAGATGATGGCCGCCCGCGCGCCCGCGCCCTCCAGCCGCCGCAGGAGCATCGTCTCCTTGGGTTTTCGCGGATCGTGCTGGACCGGGCTGTAGCTCGACCGGTCGAGATACGCGGCCGCGAGATCGGCCAGGGGATCGGCTCCGGCGGGGACGTCCGAGGTGATCCAGCGCATTCCGATCAGGAAGTCGTCGTCCACGACGTAGCAGGAGCGCCCGATGGAGCGGACCAGATCGAGCGGCGGCTGCTCGCAGAAGCCCCCCTCGAAGACGACGCGGATCCGGTCCTGCGCGTGCGCGTCGCGCCGGCGCAGCAAGGGGAGCGTCGCGGCCAGGAGCTCGTTCTGCTCCTCCCGGGGAATCAGCCCCCCGACCGCGAGAAGCGCGTAGGCCTCGTGCGCCGCCACGAGCCACGGCGTTTCGCGCTTCATCGCGTAGAGATCGCGCAGGAGCCTCCGGTTCCCGTTGAAGAGCGCGATCGACCGGCGGAGGTCGTCGTCGCCGATCTTCCGCCCCGCGATCACCTCGATCACGTGGCGGAGCCGCCCGTACTCGCC
>DATIQI010000278.1:0-8200 GCA_035470985.1 Acidobacteriota bacterium | reverse complement strand
TGGGTGGCCGCCTCGATCAGCTCCGAAGCGTTCTCGTCGGTCACGTGGGGCGCCAGAAGCCAGATCGCGCTCAGGTGGAGCCGCCCGTCGGCCAGAGCGCCCAATAGGGCCGGCACCCGCCGCGCCGCCCGCGCGGCCTGGATCCGCTTCGCGGCGGCGTCTTCGGAGAGGCGCAACTCGCCCACGCAGTAGGCATGCATGGACGAATACCCGGCGGGAGCGTAGAGCCTTCGGGCGTCGACCTCCGCGATCGAGGCGAGCAGGGCCGCGGTCGTGGCGCGATCGTGGGCGACGAGACGGGCGAGACGGCGCAGGAGGGCGCCGTCGCTGAGACGAGCCAGCGCGTAGGTCTGCATGGGCGATCCAATCCACGGGAAGGGTCGCGAACCTGGCCCGTCGGGGAACGGGCCCGCTGGGGGCGAGTCCTTTATACCATGCCATGCGAGGGGCTCGGCTCGCGGCCGGTGGAAGCGCCGGCGCCGCGCCGGCGAGCCGCGGGCCGGCTCCGCCGAGATCGTGGCTCACACGGCTCATGGCGCGCTCCAGCACACGGTGAAGCGTACGAGTCCGACGCGGCGGCTCGATCCCCCTCGGATATCGTCAACAAGAAAGTCGAGCGCGCGCGAAATTCGACTCCGAGTCCGAGCCTCGCCTCCGCTCACCCGGACCGGTCGGCAGTGGGTCATTCTCGCGCGGGCCGGGGCTAGACGGATAGGATAGACCGTGGCATACTCCACGGCATGCCTGACCGCTCAAGGAAGACGACGGACCCCAATCGGCTCGCCGCCCAGATCGTACGAGAAGCGACGGAGGCCAAGTCATCAGCCCGTCCGAAGCGGAAAAGAAAGAACCTGGCAGCCGTAGCGCTTGGACGCCGGGGCGGCAAGATTGGCGGAAAGGCAAGAGCTGCAAAGCTTTCCGCCTCAAGGCGAAAGCAAATAGCCCGCAAAGCTGCCGCCGCGCGCTGGGCTAAGCGGCCCCCCAAATAGGTCACTCGCCCCCCTCAACTTTCTGTTTGACGCACTCCTCCTCACTTCGTACACTGCATCCCATGCCACGTGGGACCAAAGCCGACTACTACCAAGCGCTGGCCGATCTCCACCGCAGCTGGGAGGAGCTCGTCGCCTGGGCACGCGAGCTCCGACTTGAGCCGCCAGCCCCGCCGAGTAGCGTGGAGAGCGCTTCGCCTCGCCGCCGATCAAAGACAAGGCGCTCCCCCAAGAGGCGTCTCACCCAGGCGTCTCCCTCACACTCGGTACGCGGAAGCGGTGTGGCGCAGATGAGTCTCGTATCGCCGGATGATGTTACCGTTCCTTTGGAGATCCTGTCTCGTCCGCAGCTATGCTTGGCGATTCTCGGACTTGCCGGTAAACCCCTTACCACTCAAGGGGTTATCCAAATGGCTTCAGAGATCGGCATAGATTGGCAATCAGTGACCGGCGGCCCGTCGAACGCCGTGCACGGCGCCTTGTGGCGCGAGCGACTGAAGGGAAACGTGACGAAGCGCCGGAATGGCCCGTGGGAGCTTGTAGATCCGACCACGGCCCCGCGATTGAATCTCAAGGAGCGGACGGCAACGCTTTCGCCGCAGCGAATCACCCCGCAGGCAGTAGCTCAAAAACGGCGGGATACCGTGCTAGCCGTGATGGGTCCGGGGCGCATGAAGCCCCTGGAGATCATGCTGGCGATGAGGAAGATTCCCGAGTACTCGAACATGCCTCGCCACGCTGTGCGCGAGGATCTGGATGCGCTCGTGGCCGATGGCAAAGCCGAGCGGGTTGGGTTTGGGCTGTATCGGAAGGGGGCGACACCATGAGACTTGATGGCCCTACGAGGAGTATTCGCCTCTAACGTCGTAGGGGTTGGAAAGGGAAAGGCCCCCAACGCTTTGCGGGTCGCGGGGGCCCCAACCAGAGGCAGAGCAATCTAAGGACCGGAGCGGTGGTCGCGGTTTCAAGGCCGCGCCGCTCCGATGTGCTTCCTGCCGATCCCTACTCTATCGGCGCGCCCCCGGCCTGTCCAGAGGAGTTTTTCCTTGCCCACGGACTGGAGGGGGCTTCTTTTCTATTGACTATGCTTGAGCGCTCAAGCATAATACTGGCATGAACAAACTGTCAAATGCACGTCGCGCCGCAATCGTCCGTGCCCTCGTGGAAGGCAATTCCATCCGCGCCACCTGTCGCATGACCGATACCGCCAAGGGCACGGTTCTCAAGCTTCTAGTGGACCTTGGCCGCGCCTGTTTCGAGTATCAGGACATGGCCCTTCGAAACCTTCCCTGTAAGCGGCTCCAGCTGGACGAAATTTGGAGTTTCGTCGGAGTGAAGGAGAAGAATCGGCCGGAGCGCGAGCGCGGCACCTACGGGCGCGGAGACGTTTGGACGTGGACGGCCATTTGCGCTGACACGAAGATCGTCCCATCTTGGCTCGTCGGGACGCGGGATGGTGGTAGCGCCACGGCCTTCGTGGAAGATTTGGCGTTGCGTTTGGCTGGGCGCGTCCAAATCACCAGCGACGGTCACAAGGCTTATCTGTCTGCCGTTGAGGATGCGTTCGGGCGCGACGTGGACTACGCAGTGCTCCAGAAGCTCTACGGGACGGCTCCCGAGTCCGAAGTCCGGTACAGCCCCGCAAAGTGCATCGGATGCCGGCGCGAGGCCGTCATGGGGTCTCCGGACCCGGCCCACGTCTCCACCAGCTTCGTCGAGCGCCAGAATTTGACCATGCGTATGAGCATGCGCCGGTTCACGCGCCTAACGAACGCCTTCTCGAAAAAGGTGGAGAACCTGGAGGCGGCCGTTGCCCTCCATTTCATGTGGTACAACTTCGGACGGATTCACCAAACCCTTCGGGTTACGCCAGCGATGGAGGCCAAAGTTGCGGATCACGTCTGGACGGCCGAAGAAATCGCGGGTTTGCTCAACCCAAAATGACCCACTACCGACCGGTCCCGGCTCTGGACTTCGAATCGAGCAGGGTGGAAAATCGAACCGATGCCCCCGACCATCGCCACGTTCCGCTCCGGCCCCCCGGAGGTGACGCTCGTCCAGGCGTTCGCGCGCCCGCTCGACAACGCGGTCGCGACCGCCCGCACCTGCTATTCCGCCAAGGGGATCGTGACGCAGGAGGAAGTCGCCGGAGACGCGCTCCCGGCCGAGAAGCAGGTCGTGAAGCGGGAGCGGCGCGACGCGCTGGCCCGCGATCTCTACGCCGCGGGGCACCACACCACCTTCCAGCACGCCCACTTCCAGTTCACGCTCGACCGCGTCTCGCGCCAGTTCGTCTGGTCGTTCCTCCACAGCCACCCCTTCTACAACTCGGAGCAGGTGAGCCAGCGCTACGTGGAGGTGAAGCCGGGGACGACGATCGCGCCGGATCTGGGAGGCGGCGAGGCGCAGCGGATCTACGACGAGGCGGTGGAGCGGCTCCACCAGAACTACTACGACCTTCGCGCGCACCTCACGCCGGTCGCCGAAGCCGAGTTCTACAAACGCTTCCCCGCGCGCGCGAAGGATCCGGCGCGCTGGGCGGGCGAGATCCAGAAGAAGGCGCAGGAAGTCGCGCGCTACGCGCTCCCGGTCGGGACGTTCTGTTACCTCTACCACACCGTCAGCGCGCTCACCCTGATGCGCTATCACCGGCTGGCCGACCAGTACGACGCGCCGGCCGAGCAGCGCCTCGTGGTGAAGGCGATGGTGGACGCGGTCCTGGAGCACGATCCCCAGTTCGCGGTCCTCCTCGAGGAGCCGATCCCCCTGGAGGAGACGCTGGAGTTCCAGGTGTTCGAGCGGAACCCGGGCCTGCGCGGCGCCGCGTCGCGCGCCGAGGCGCGCCGCGAGTTCGACGTCGCGCTGGGCGGGATGGTCTCGCGGCTCGTGAGCCACAAGCCGGAGAACGAGACGCTCCTCGCCTCCGCCGTTCGCGAGGTACTCGGCCTTCCGGCGGCGGCGCTCTCCGACGACGACGCGATCGCCCTGGTGATGGACCCCGCGTCGAACACGGCGCTCTCGGGATCGCTGAACCTGACCACGCTCTCGAAGCTCTCGCGCGCGATGGTCCACCCCTCGTACACGTTCCGGAAGAAGCTCTCCCACACGGCCGACTCCCAGGACCAGCGCCACCGCGCCACGCCGGGATCGCGCCCCTGCCTGAACGCCTACCTCACGGACGAGCCCGACTACGTGACGCCGGCGCTCGTGCCGCTCGACGAGAAGGTGGAGCGGCGCTATCAGGAGTCGATGAACCGCGCCTGGGAGGCGATCGGGCGGCTCCGCGCGCTCGGCGTCCCCGACGAGCTCGCCGCCTACCTCCTGCCGAACGCGGTCAGCATCCGCTTCACCGAGTCGGCGGATCTCCTGAGCCTCCGGCACAAGTGCGCCATGCGCCTCTGCCTGAACGCGCAGGAGGAGATCTGGAGCGCCGCCCGCGACGAATCGGAGCAGGTGCGCGCCGTGAATCCCAGGATCGGCGCCTTCTTCCTGCCGCCCTGCGGCCCGCGCCTGCGCGCGGGCGTGAAGCCGTTCTGCCCCGAAGGGAAGCGCTACTGCGGCGTCCCCGCCTGGAAGATCCCGATGCGGGAGATCGTCCGCACGCTCTAGGCCGTTCGCGGGAGGAGACGCACGATGGATCAGGCCCGAATCCAGGTCGAGATCGAGCGCGCGAAGGCCGAGCGCAAGAGTCCGCTCGTTCTCTGGATCTTGAACCTCCTCTGGCCCGGGCTCGGCAACATCGTCATCGGGCAGAGGATCGCCGGACTCCTCTTCGGATTCGGAAACTGGTTCTTCATCGGACTCTCCATCATCACCGCGGGCGTCGGCCTCTTCTTCTGGTTCCCCTACTGGGTCCTCGCCAGCGCGGTCGGCCACCAGTGGATCAACAAGCGCTACTCCAAGGCGCTCGGCGAGATCGAGGCGAAGGTCGCTCCCCCCGGAGGCGCGGTCTGATCGATCGTCTCGCGCGCGCCGGCGCCGTCGCGGCGCTGGCGACCGCGTTCGGCTCGGCGCTCTTCGCCGCGGGATGCGGCCGGCGGGAATCGCCCGCTCCGGCCCCGCGCCCTCCCGCGCCCTACGTCTCGACGGCGACCGGATTCCGATTCACGCCGCCGCCCGTCTGGGTCGCCGACCGCTACCTCGTCACCGAGGCGACCGGGACGGACGCCGCCGCGGTGCAGCCGGGCGCGCTCTCCATCGCCGAGGTGCAATTCCAGCCCGCCGACCTCGGGCACCATCCGGCGCCCCTCCTGCGGATCTACGTCTTCCCCGATTCCGCGTGGAAGGCGATCGAGGATTCGCCCGACCGGCCGCTCGGCGGCATCGTCGCGCGCGCGCGCGGGCGAACGTACCTCGCGGAATCGCCGAGCGAGCATCCCTACCCGGCGGCAAGCGAGGACGCGAGAGCCTTCGACGCGATGCACCTCGCCGTGTCCGACGTGAAGCGATGGCTCTCCGTCGCCGACGCCGCGAGCGATCTCGCCTCGGAGTTCCTGCCGGGCGGCGTGACGTTCGGCCCCGCGCCCGTGCTCTACATCGGAAGGATCCGGGCCGCGACCGGGCCGCAGCGGGAGGTGAAGGTGATCTTCCGCGCCGACAGCAGCGCGCTCTTCTCGACGGCGTTCCCGGGACGGGGCGTGGTGAACGAGCGGGGGCGCTGGGGACTGCAGGGGGTCTATCTCAGGATGCAGCTGCTCGACGAGACCGGACAGCCGGCGAAGGATCCCTTCGTCTGGGCGATCCTCGATTCGTCGCTGACGCCGGTCGCGTGGGACCGGGTGCACTACGGGTCGCTGGGGGTGCCGCTCAGCCTGCGGCCGTGAGGCGGATTCGGGGGCTTACGAGCCGACCTTGCGCAGCGAGTCGGCGAACTGCTGGAGCTTTCCCTTCTCGTAGAACTTCGTGTGGACGTACTTCGCGTAGATCATCATGTCGGGCGATTTGATGTAGCCCGACACCCCGCCCAGCAGCTCCGCGTTCGGCTTCATGAAGTAGGTCGAGGGGTAGCCCGTCACGCCGACCGCCTTCGCGAACTCGCGCTCGGAGATCGTCTTCCCGTTCCACGTCAGCTTCGACGGGGACTCCCCGTTCACCTTCGCCAGGGCAAAGTTCGCCGTGAGGTAGTCCGCCACCTCGGAATTGCCGTACGTCTGGCGGTCCATCACTTTGCACCAGCCGCACCAGTTCGTGTAGATGTCCACGATCAGGTGCTTGTTCTCCTTCTGCGCCTTCGCCACGGCCGCGTCGAACGCGAGCCACTGGACGCGGCTCCCATCCTTGTTGGCGGGTTTGGCGGCTCCATCGCCGGCGGGCGCGTCGGCACCGAGGAGGGAGAGGGTAAGCAGGAGCGCGGCCGCGAGCCGCAATGCGGAGGGGGTGCGTCGAACCATATCGGGCGTAAGTCCTTTTCTAGGCTTAGGTTGCGGAGGCGCTTGTGTCGGGCTGGGTTGCGCCGCCCCCGCCGTCCCACAAGGGTAACAACCTGGTATACCCCCAATCAATCGGCAATTCTTCCGTTCTCTGCACGGTGCGCCACCAGCCACCAGGCGATCGGGATCGCGACGGTGAGAAACCCGAAGGCGGTCCAGGGGATCACCGACAGTCCCCAGCGATCGGCCAGCGCGCCGCCGAGCATCGGGCCGGCGATGGTCGAGAGGGCGAAGGTGCCGTTCAGGACCCCGAGTCCGCCGCCCCGCTGCGCGGCGCTCGAGTACTCGGTCGCCAGCGTGTTGGCGGCGACGTTCGTCAGCCCGAAGAGCGGAACGATGAAGATGATCGAGGTCGCCAGGGGGGTCTGCAGCGTCGCCATGGAGAAGTACATGACGGCGTAGAGCGACGTGCCGACCGCGAGGATCCTCCGCGCGCCGAAGCGCTTCACCAAGGGTCCGACCAGGAGATACATCGCGATTCCGGTCAGGGCGGAGAGTCCGAGCGTGAAGCGGAGCATGCGGACGCCCGCGCCGATGTGCTCCACGAAGTAGACCGTGAAGAAGCCCCACATGACGAAGTTCCCCGCGTAGAGGAAGAAGGCGAGGACGCAGAGGCGGAAGAGGCGCGGGTTCTCGTAGAGCGCGACGAGGTCCTCGGCGACGCCCGCGAACCAGCCGACGCGGGCGCGCGGGACGGCGGGAGGCCGCGGCCGGTCGCGCAGCCAGAGCGCCGTGGCGACGAGGTGGAGCGCGACCAGCCCGGCCGCGATCCAGAGCGCGGCGTGGAGTCCGGGCCCGATCCCCGCTTCCATGAGCCGTCCTCCCTCGAGACCGCCCGCCAGCCACCCCGTGCTCTGCGCCATGAGGACGTACGAGAGCGCGTGCTGCGTCCGGTCGGGCATGGCGAGGGTGGCGTAGGCCTTCAGGAGCGGCGCGAGGCAGCCGTAGAAGAGCGCGGCCGCGCCGACGTAGAGGAGCACCGACGCTCCGTCCGCGAGGACGGGGATTCCCGCGAGCGCCACGACGTAGCCCGCCAGCCCGACGAGGATCCACGGCTTCAGCCTCCCCGACACGTCGGAGAGACCGCCCCAGAAGTTGCTCGCGAGCATCGTTCCGAGCGCGGGGACGACGATGACGAATCCGACGGTGAGAAAGCTCGTCTCGCGAAGCGACGCCCGGACGTAGAGGGGAAGGTAGCCCTGGATCAGGGTCAGCGAGACGCCTTCCAGGAAGGCGGAAACGAGGATGAGGACGGGCATGGAAGCGCCGACGGTAGCACGCGGCGCGCCCCGGGGATATGCCCCCTCCTGGTCACGTTCGGGGGCGTTTGTTAGTATCGGAAGCGGCTCCGCGGGAGCCGTCGTTTCGAGAGCCGGCCGTACCCCACGTGGCCCGGGATCCCGGGCGGAGAAGGAACCATGAACGCAGCCCCCAAGCCCCGCTACGCCGTCGCCCTCCTCGTCGCCGCCTCGCTCCTCGGGGTCGTGCTGGCGGCCGGCTGCGGGAAGTCCAAGACCGGAGCGGCCGTCGCGAAGGCGCCGGTCGAGACGCGCGCGATCGACTTCAAGATCGGGGCAGGGTGAAGACGAACTTGGTGCCGGCCAGCCCGGCCTCGACCCAGATCCGCCCGCCGTGCGCCTCGACGATCGCGCGCGAGATGCCGAGGCCGAGCCCGGTGCCGCCGACCCGCCGCCCCGAGGTCTCGAACGGATCGAAGATCCGCTCGCGCTCCTGGTCCGGGATCGGTTGACCGTCGTTGTAGACCGAGACGCCGACCACGCT
>DATIQI010000277.1:0-13734 GCA_035470985.1 Acidobacteriota bacterium | reverse complement strand
GGTCGCCCTGAAGGTGGTGCACCCCCGCCACGCGGACGACGCGCGCTTTCGCGAACTGTTCTCCCGCGAGGCGCGACTCGCCGCCTCCCTTTCCCACCCCAACCTGATCCAGGTGTTCGATTTCGGCCGGGAGGGCGTACGAGAAAGCGCGCGCCGCGCTGGAGAAGGCGCCCGACCACGAGCCGGCCCGCGCGGCCCTCTCCGCCGCCGCCGACCGAAAGGCGGCGCGGCTGATGGAGTCCGCGAGGGCGCTCGCGGCGGCCGGCGACACCGCCGCGGCCGGGAGCGTCTGCCTCGAGCTCGACGCGTTCCGGAGCGAGGCGGCCGAGTACCGGGTGGTTCCGGCGGCCGACGAGTCGTTCGACCGCGACGCGGCCCGGATCCGCCACGCGGCGGCCGGAAGGCTGGTGCGGAGCGCGGAGGAGGCGATGGCCGACGGCCGCGCCCGAAACGCCTACGATCAGTTGGACCTCGCCCGGACGCTCGAGGCGGGCTACCCCGGCCTCGACGAGCGCCAGCGCGAGGCGTACGCGGAAGCGCTCCACCGGATCGCGATCCTCCCCGTCTCGAACCAGACGGAGGCGCGCGGGCTCGGCATGGAGGTGACCGATCTGGTCTACCGGGAAGCCGCGGACCGGGTCCGGCGCCGCGACTTCCCCTTCACGGTCATCCTTCCGAGATCGGAGGTCTTCTCCCGGATCACGCTGGCCGAGGCGAACGATCTCGATCGCTCCGACGCGCTCGAGATCGCCCGCGCGGTCGACGCCGACCTGGTGGTTCGGGGGCGCGTCTACGCCCTCTCCACCGAATCGCGGCGGGACACCTGGGAGGGCTCGATCTTTCGGCGCGTCGCCTTTCGCGATTCCTCGGGCCGAAGCGAGGAGCGCTACGACGAGATTCCGATCGAGGTGACCGGGATGACGCGACGGGTGACGCTCCGCTTCGAGTTCGAGATCCGCGAGACGGACGGGGGAACGACCGTGGTGAGCCATGACGAGCCGCTCTCCGCGGGGGCGCGCGTCACGTACACGTCCTACCGGCCCGAAGGCGACTGCGACGACTACGTTCTCGCCTCTCCCGCGCTGAAGCGCGCCAACTCGGCTTCGGCGTCGAGCCGCGAGCGGGCCTGGAAGGAACACTGCGGCTCCTGGGAGCTCCCCGCGTACCTGGAGACGGTCCAAAAGGGATCCAGGCGCGCGTACGAGTCGTCCATGCGGAGCGAGTTCCATGGCGACACGGAGTCGCGCCCCGTGATCCTCGGCGAGCTTCCTCCCGCGGAAGAGCTTGCGGCCGTTGCGGTTCGCCACTCGTGGGAGCCGCTCGTCGAAGCCCTTCGCCGTCTCGAGCGCTAGTCCGTCCGGCTCCCACCCACACCGGAGGGTTCCAACGCTCGTGGAGAAACCGACTATCCAAGACCTCGTACCCAGGGTCCCCCGGGGGGAGGGAGTGACGCCGCCGACCACGCTGGCCGCGACCGCGGCGCCGAGCGCGGAATCCGAGGACGTGTCTCGCGCCCAGCGCGGCGACTTGCGCGCGTTCGAACGCCTCTATCGGACGCACGTGGCGCGGGTTTCGGGGCTCGTCCGTCGTATGATGGGGACCGAGCACGCGCTCGACGTGACGCAGGACATCTTCGTGCGGGTCTGGCAGAAGATCGGGACGTTCCGGGGCGAATCGGCCTTCGGAACCTGGCTTCACCGGGTCGCCGTGAACGTGATCTTGCAGAAGCGCTCCTCGCTCCGGACCGAGCGCGAGCGCTTCACCGACGACGAGCCGGCGATGGAATCGGCGCCGAGCCGATCGCGCTCCGACTCCGCGAACGTGGATCTCGAGCGGGCGATCGAGCGGCTCCCGCGGGGCGCGCGAACCGTCTTCGTGCTGCACGACGTCGAAGGGTTCACGCACGAGGAGATCGGCGAATTCCTGGGCGTCACGTCGGGAACGTCGAAGGCGCAGCTCCATCGCGCCCGGATGATCCTGCGCGACTACTTGAACCGATGACGGACGACCGCCATCCGGGAGAACGAGCGATGACCGACCGATGGACCGACCGACTCTCGGAGTACCTCGACGAGACGCTTCCGGACGGCGATCGCCACGAGCTGGAGGCACACCTCGCGGCGTGCGCCTCGTGCGCCGCGACGCTGGAGGACCTGCGCCGCCTCGTCGTCCTCGCCCGCGCGCTTCCCGCCGGAGATGCGGCCCGCATGCCGGAGGGCGACTCCTGGCCCGCCGTCGAGGCGCGGCTCCGCGCGGAGCCGGTTCGGGCCGTCCCCGTCTCTCGGGACGACCGCTGGTCCGCGGCCCGCTTCAGCGTCTCGATGCGGCAGCTGGCCGCCGCCTGCGTCGCCATCGTGGCGGTCTCCGCCTCCGCCGTCTGGTTCGCCCGCGACTGGGGACGCCGCGAGTTCGCGGCGGCGGAAGCGGCCCGCGCGCGGAGCGTGGCCGTGGTCCCCGCGACCAGCGCCCCCGCCGAAGCCGCCCAGAACGAGATCGCGTCGCTGAAACGGGTGCTGGATGCCCGGCGCGATCAGCTCGATCCGAACACCCTGCGCGCCATCGAAGAGAGCCTCGCGGCCATCGAGGCCGCGGTGGAGCAGGCCCGCCTGGCCCTCGAGGCGGATCCCGGCGATCCCTATCTCGTGGCGCACCTCGAGGAATTGACCGACCGACACCTGGATCTCCTCCGCCGCGCCGTGGATCTCGCCGGCGGAGCCGAATAGGGAGAACGAATGCTCGCATCGCTCGCCTTCGCCGCTCTGACCGCGTTTTCGCTCTCCGCCGATGCCGACACCACCATCGCCGTGACGCCCGACATGACCCTGCGCGTGGCGAACTACGCCGGCTCGGTCGTCATCGAGACGTGGAACAAGGACGCCGTCCGCATCGAGGCGACGCATTCGGAAGCGGACAAGATCTGGGTCCGGACGGTGGACGGGGCGCTCTTGGTGAAGACCACGACCTCCCCGAAAGCGCAGCGAAGCGCCGACATCCACATCACCGCGCCCGCGTGGATGAGCCTCGAGGTCTCGGGGACCCACACCGACGTCGCGGTGGACGGAACGCGGGGCGCCCTCCGCGTCACGACCGTTCACGGCGACGTGGAGGTCGCGAAGACGACGGGCCGCGTCGTCCTGAACACGGTGAACCGCGACATCCGGGTCATCCGCTCGGGCGGGACGATCGTCACCGAGAGCGTGAACGGCGACTGCGAGCTTCGGGCCATGGAGGCCGACACGGTGGACGCTTCGACGGTGAACGGCTCGATCCTCTACGAGGGCGTCTATCGCCCCAACGGCCGCTACCGATTCGCCAGTCACCACGGCGACGTGGCCGCCGCGATCCCCACCGCCTGCAACGCCACGGTCGCCGTCTCCACCTTCTCCGGCAACTTCTCGTCGGCCTTTCCCGTCTCGGTCTCCGAGGCGAAGCGCGGCCGGCGCTTCCAGTTCTCGCTCGGCGACGGCCGGGCCCGGATCGAGCTGAAGTCGTTCCAGGGCACCATCCACCTCTACCGTGCCGGCAGTCCCGCCCCGATTCGGGTGCGGCCCACCCAGTCCATGATCCCGGGCGAGTCGGACATCCCCACCCCGTAGCCTTCGGGTCAAGCCGGTAACCATAAACGCGGCAGTCTAGTAACGACTCAGGCCACGGTCTTCGGCTCTAATTTTCTCTTGTAAGATTTTCTAATCTAGTTATATTTTAGATGATTGTTATGTCAAGAAGCCCTCGGCGGGAACGGGAGAAGGAGGAGACGCAGCGTCGTATCCTCGACGCGGCCCGGGACCTATTCGCCCTTCATGGCTACGACGCCGTGACCATGCGCGCCATCGCCGACCGGATCGAGTACACCCCCACGGCGCTCTACTTCCACTTCGCGGACAAGCGGGCCCTCTTCCATCGTCTCTGCGCGGAGGACTTCGGCGCCCTGGCGGCCCGCTTCCAGGTCCTGGCTCGGGTCCCCGACCCCGTGGAGCGCCTCCGGATGATCGGACGCGCCTACGTCACCTTCGCGATCGAGCACCCGAACCAGTACCGGCTGACCTTCATGACCTCCGGTCCCACCCTTCCGGCCGAGGAGTCGGCCCCCGAGCCCGGCCATGCCGAGCGGGACGCCCACGCCTTCCTCCGCCTCGCGGTATCGGAGGCGATCGCCGCGGGCCGGTTTCGGCCCGAATACGGCGACGCCGATCTGGTCTCGCAGGTCCTCTGGGCCGGGATGCACGGGCTGGCGTCGCTTCAGATCGTGAAGGGGGAGGCCGAGTGGATCGCCTGGCGCCCCGTGGAGGAGCGGATCGGCGCCCTGCTGGACGCCCTGCTGCGGGGGCTTCTCGGCGACTAGGCTTCCGGGCGGATCCCTTCCGCATACGCGAGCGCGAACCACCATGCCGCGTCGGGCCTCCGCCCCCACGCCGCGTACTCGGTCATCGCCCGATCGAAGCCCGCCCCGTCGACGGCGCCGCCCGCCAGGATCGCGTCCCGCGCCTCTTCCAGGATGACGCGGAGATTCAGGAGCAGGAGCGGGAATATCTCCATGCCCGCGCAGCCGCCGAAGAAGATCCAGGTGCAGCGTCGCGGCACGGCGCCGGCGTCGTGCAGGAGGGAAACGAGGCGGCGTCCGACGTAGGGGTCGTTTCCGACCCGCTCGTACGTGCGGTAGTAGGCCTCCCAAACGGCTTCGAGGCTCGGAAGCGAGGGCGAGAGCCGGAAGATCGAGTGGTCCTCGTCCTGGAGGATGACGCGCCCTCCGGGGCGGACCGCGCGGACCATCGGGCGGACCACGGCCGCGGGATCGGGAACGTGCTCGAGAAGGAACCGCGTGTGCGCGACGTCGAAGGCGCCCCACTCCTCGCTTCGAAGCGGCGGCGCGGTCGCGTCGCCGGCGCGGAACTCGACGTCCGACGCCTCGCCCGCCTCCGCCGCGAGGCGGCGCGCGGTCCGCAGCTGCTCCTCGCTCCGCTCGATCCCGAGCGCCGAGCCGCCCGGGTCCGCCGCCGCGCGCATGGCGCGCGTGAGATCGCCGAGCCCGCTCCCGAGATCGAGGATTCGCTCGCCGCCGCGAAACGCCATCTCGCGGAGCGACCCCTCGTTCAGGATCCGGTTCATGATGCCGAGCCGTTCCTGCTCGGCGGCGGAGGTCCCGTGCAGGTAGACCCCCGGCTTCTCGTCGGGGTGGGGTCGCGTCACGCCGCCTCCGGGGGCCGGTCGCCGGCTACTTGTCGCCGCCGAGAATGATGGGAAGGCCGTCCTTCCCCGATCCGACGATCACGACCTTCGTGTTCTCCGACGTCGCGATCTTCTCGGTCGCCTCGATCCCCTTCCATTTCAAGAGCGCCGGCGAGATCCCCGCGCTCACGATCCGCTGGAAGTCGGCGATCCCCTGTCCCTCGATCCGCTTCCGTTCGGCCTCCTTCTGCTCCTTGCGGAGGACGAACTCCATCTGCTGGGCCTGCTGGTCCGCCGCCAGCTTCGCCTCCACGGCCTTCGCCACCTGCGCCGGGAGCTCGATGTTCCGGAGCAGGATCGCCTCGATGTTCACGCCGCGGTCCTTCATCCGGGCGCGCATGTCGGCGATCATCTTCCGGCTCACTTCCTCGCGCCGCCCCGAGTAGAGGTCGACGGCGTTGAATCCCGCCGTCACGTCGCGCACGACCGAGCGGAACTCGGGCACGAGGACGTTCCCGACCAGCCCGTCGAGGCCTCCGTAGCGGGCGTAAATCTCCTTCGCCGCGGTCGGCTCGGGGTGGAACACGATGCTCACGTCGAGGCCGACGACCAGCCCTTCGGACGTGGGCGTGCTGGTCCGCTCCTCGATCTGACGCGTGCGGCAGTTGATCCGGTGGACGCCGAGCCAGGGAGCCCACACGTGGAGCCCGGGACCCCAGGTCTCGGGCTGGACCTTTCCGAACGATTCGAGAACGCCGACGTGTTGCGCGGGTACGGCGGCGCAGCCGGTCGCGAGGAACGCAGCGAACAGGAGCGGAGCGAGACGGCGCGGAGCGTGGCGAAGCATGGACTCCTCCTTCCGTGGGACGCGCGCGGACGAGATCAGGATGCCGTCCAGCCGCCGTCGACGAATACTTCGGTGCCGGTCATGTACGACGCTTCGTCGCTGGCCACGAACGCGATCACGTTCGCGACCTCCTCCGATCGGCCCATCCGGCCCATCGGGGTGTGGTGCTCGATGTACTTCATGAGCGGGTTCTCGTCCGAACCGGCCGTCGCGAGAAACGGGGCGACCATCGGTGTCTCGATGAAGCCGGGGTGGACCGAGAGCACGCGGATCCCCTTCTTCGCGTACAGGATCGCCGCGTTCTTCGTCATCTGGCGGAGCGCCCCCTTGGAGGCATGATACGCGATCGACCGTCCGTCCCCCCCGACGGCGCCGTAGATGGAGGAGACGTTCACGATGGCGCCGCCGCCCGACGCGCGGATGGCGGGCGCCGCGGCCCGCATGCCGAGCCAGGCCCCGATCTGGTTCACGTCGATGACGCGGCGGTACCCCTCGAGCGTCTCCTCTTCGACGTCCCCGATGCTGACGATGCCGGCGTTGTTCACGAGGACGTGGAGCTTGCCGTGCGCGGCCAGCGTCCCGTCCACGACCTCCTTCCACCCCGCCTCCGACGCGACGTCGAGCCGGACGTAGCGCGCGATGCCGCCCTCCTCCCGGATCGCCTCGGCGATCGCCTTCCCTTCGTCGTCGATCACGTCGGTGACGACGACCGACGCGCCGCTCCGCGCCATCGTGATGCAGGTGGCGGCGCCAATGCCTCGGGCGCCGCCCGTGACGACGGCCACCTTGCCTTCGAGTCTTCCGTTCATGGTCTGCCTCCCGTCCCCGCGAGGGGACGTCAATACCCTTCGCCGGGCGCGGCCGAGACCTTTCCCGCGAAGCGGCGATACGTGACGGTGAAGTAGACGGCGACGAGCGCCATGCCGACGAGCCACCATCCGAGACCGACGCGAAGTCCGTACTCGGGCGCGGCGGCCGCGGCCGCGGTGAGGCCCCGCGCGGGGTCTCCGACCGCGGGAAGCACGTACGGGTAGAGGCCGAACGCCGCGCTCGCCAGCATGCCGAGAAGATGGAGGCACGACGCGAGGAACGCGCGCGTCTCCTTCCCCGCGCGCTCGAAGAGGGGCACGCCGAGGAGCCCTCCGGCCGCGGCGGCCGGGAAGATCCACCCCCAGGGACGGCTCGCGAGATTCGCGGCGATCTGGGGCTGGATCGCGAACGCGAACCAGGTGATCGCGCCCGTCAGGACGAGGGTGGCCGCCCACGCCGCGCGGGATACCGCGCGCGCCCGCGACGCCACGGGGACGTTCGTCTTCAGCGCGACCCAGAGCGCGCCGTGCATCGTGAGCGCGGCGAGCGCGCCGAGTCCCACCAGCACGGTGAACCAGTCGAGCACCCCCGGCCGCGGGCCCGGCAGGAAGTCGGTCCAGAGCGGCAGGAAGAAGCGCCCCTCCGCGTTCAGCGGCACGCCCCGCACCACGTTCCCGAGCGCGGCGCCGAAGAAGACCGCGAGGAGGGCGCTCGCCCCCGCGAAGACGACGTCCCAGAGGGGGCCCCACGCGGGGCTTCGCAGGTGGTTCCGGAACTCGATGGCGATGCCGCGCAGGATGAGGAGCCAGAGGACGATCATCAGCGGAAGGTAGAAGCCGCTGAACGAGGCGGCGTAGAGCGCGGGGAACGCGAAGTAGAGCGTGCCGCCCGCCGCGAGGAGCCAGACCTCGTTCCCGTCCCAGACGGGGCCGATGGAGCGGAGCACCTCGGTCCGTTCGGCGTCGTCCCGCGCGACCAGGAGGTGGACCGCGCCCGCCCCGAGATCGAAGCCGTCGAAGACGACGTAGAGCGCGAGCATGAGCGCCACGAGGCAGAACCAGAGCGTTTCCATCGCGCTAGCCCTCCCGCCGCCGCGCGACGAGCGGCTCGCTCGGCGGCCCGTGCGCGATCTCGCGGCGCACCAGGAAGAGGAAGAGGATTCCGAGGATCGTGTACATCCCCATGAATCCGATGAGCGTGAAGAGGGCGTTCCCGGCGGAGACCTCCTTGGAGTAGCCGTCGGCCGTCCGCATCAGGCCGTAGATGAGCCACGGCTGGCGCCCCGCCTCGGCCGTGACCCAGCCGGCCGTGTTGGCGATGTAGGGGAACGGGACCAGGAGCATCAGGATCCAGAGCATCCAGCGCGAACCGTAGAGGAGGCCGCGCCAGAGCAGGAACGCGGCGCCCAGGTAGACCGCGATGAAGATCGTCCCGAGCCCGACCATGATGTGATAGGCGTAGTAGAGGAGCGGGATGTTCTCGGGCCAGAGATCCTCCGGGAACTCCTCCAGGCCGCGCACGTTCGCGTCCCAGCGCTGATAGGTCAGGAACGAGAGCATCTTCGGAACGAGGATCGGATTGTCGAGCCGGCGGCGCTCCACGTCGGGCTGTCCCACGATCGCGATCGGCGCGCCCTCCTCGGAATGGAAGAGGCCCTCCATGGCGGCGAGCGTGGCCGGCTGGTGCCGCGCCACCATCGCGCCCTGCTGGTCGCCCGTCGGGAAGAGCTGCGCCACCGTGGCGATCGCGCCCGCGACCACCCCGACGCGCACGAAGAGGCGGCCCGCCTCCTCGTGCTGGCGGGCGAGGAGGTAGTAGGCGCCGGTCCCCGCCATCACCAGCGACGCCGTGACCACGGCGCCGGTCATCGTGTGCGCGTACTGCCAGACGCCCCAGGGATTCGTCAGGAGCGCGCCGAGATCGGTCAGGACGATCCCCCCCTCCGGCGTGAGCGCGTAGCCGACGGGATGCTGCATCCAGGCGTTCGTCATCACGATGAAGTAGCCGGAGAGCCAGGAGCCGAGGAAGACGAGGAACGCCGCCAGCCAATGGCCCCGCGGCCCGAGCCGCCGCTCCCCGAAGAGGAAGAGCCCCAGGAAGGACGATTCGAGGAAGAACGAGAAGACCCCCTCCATCGCCAGCGTCTGTCCGATGACGCCGCCCGCCGCTTCGGCGAAATCGGCCCAGTTCGTGCCGAACTGGAACTCCATCGGGATGCCGGTCACCACGCCGAGCGCGAAGTTGATCCCGAAGATCTTGGCCCAGAAGCGCGCGGCCGCGTCGTAGCGCGCGTCGCGGGTGCGGAGCGCCAGCGACTTCAGCACCACGAGGAGGAGCGCGAGCCCCATGGTGAGCTGCGGAAAGAGGTAATGGAAGGTGATCGTGAAGGCGAAGTGGAGGCGGTGTACGGTCAGCGCGTCGTCCACGAAGCGTCCCTGGGTCCGGGTTCACGTCGGGTGCGGTGGAGGAGCATAGCGCACTCCCGGCGCGAAGCGGAGCGGGTTCGGACGGCGGAGGGCCGCGACGGCCCGTTACAGCTCGTTGCGGGCGATGATGTCGGCGAGCCGGTGGGCACTCGGCCGGAGCGTCCGCTCCTGCGTCTCGTAGTCCACGCTCACGAGACCGAAGCGGGCCTTGTAGCCGTCGGCCCATTCGTAGTTGTCGAGGAGCGACCAGTAGGCCCGAACGCGGACGGGGCGGACGCCGCGCGGCGCCGCCCCGTCGCTCTCACCGGCCCCCGGGTCGTTCGGGCCCTGGAGCCGGCGCGTTCGTTAGAAGTAGAAGTGGAACCCGATCGAGGTGATGTCGAGCGCCTCGAGGCCGCTGAGGAAGCTCTGCGACTCCACGTCCCCCGTCGTGAGGTCGTTCGCGGAGACGCCCTTCGTGCTCTCCAGCTTCACCCCGTGGCCGACGGAGAAGGAGAGATCGTCGGTCGCGAACCACTCCGCGCCGAGGATGCCCGTGATCTCGGTCTCGGTCTCGGTCTTCTTCTCGTAGGGATCGGCGCCCGTCGCCTGGTTGTAGGTCGGGACGAAGCGGAAGAGGACGCCCGGCCGAAGGAAGAAGTTCACGCGCTCGCGCTGCACGAGGGTGAGCGGCACGCCGGCCGCGATGTGGAACTGGAGGTTCTTCTTGTCGTCGCCCGGCGCGGCCGTGGTCGGATCGTCGCCGATGTAGGCCTGCGCGAACCCGAAGCCGAGGTCGACGGAAACTTTTTCCGATACGACGTAGCGGCCGCCGAGGGGCGCGTCCGCGCTCCAATACCCGAGGGCCAGGCGGCCCGTGAGATCGCGCTGCGCGTGCGCGGCGGCCGGAAGCAAGAGCGCCGCGAGCGCCACTGCCGTGAGTCCCTTCTTCATGGTCGTCTCCTTGCCTAAGTGGTTGGCTCGATGGATGCTGTGGCGAGGGCCGATTCCGCGAATCGAAATCCCGCCGACCCGGTTTTTGATTCGAGGCGCCGGCCGAGGTTTCGAGAAAAATTTCACGGGCATGGAGCGAACACGAGCGTCCGCAGAGGGTCGTCGGGTGTGGTATTCTTATCGGCTATGATCGCTTTGATGAAACGCTCCGATCGTCGCGCCATCGCCATCGTCGCCCACGTGGACCACGGGAAGACGACGCTGGTGGACGCCCTTCTTCGCCAGAGCGGAACGTTCCGCGACAACCAGCACGTGGCGGAGTGCGTCATGGATTCCGGCGACCTGGAGCGGGAGCGCGGGATCACCATCCTCGCGAAGAACACGGCCATCCGCTACGGCGACGCGATCATCAACATCGTGGACACGCCGGGGCACCGGGACTTCGGCTCCGAGGTCGAGCGGATCCTGTCGATGGTGGACGGCGTGCTCCTCCTGGTGGACGCGGCGGAGGGGCCCCTGCCCCAGACGCGGTTCGTCCTGAAGAAGGCGCTGGAGAGCGGCAAGCGCCCGATCGTCCTCATCAACAAGATCGACCGGGCCGACGCGCGTCCGCTCGAGGTGGAGGCGGAGATCCACGATCTCTTCCTCTCGCTCGCGACGCACGACGACCATCTCGACTTCCCCGTTCTCTACGGCTCGGGGCGGCTCGGGTTCGCGTCGGCCGATCCGGGCGCCACGAGCGGCGACCTTCGCCCGCTCCTCGACACGATCTGGAACGTCGTGCCGGCGCCCACCATCGGCTCCACGCCGTTCAAGCTGATCGTCGCGAACATCGACTACTCCGACTACTTCGGCCGGCTGGCCGTGGGGCGGATCCACTCCGGCGAAATCACGCGCGCCACCGAGCTGGCCGCGGTGAAGCCCGACGGCTCGCTCGTGGAGCGCGGGCGGATCGGGAAGATCTACCTCTTCCAAGGGATCGAGCGCGTGGAGGTGGAGCGCGCCGCGGCGGGCGACATCGTCGTCCTCTCCGGATTCCCGAAGATCGAGATCGGGCAGACGATCCTCGACCCCGAGGACCCGAGCCCCCTGGCCGGCATTCGCGTGGACGAGCCGACGCTCTCGATGGAGTTCCGCGTGAACGACGCTCCGTTCGCCGGACTCTCGGGCAAGTACCTCACCAGCCGCCATCTCCTCGAGCGGCTGGAGCGGGAGCTGGAGCGGAACGTGGGGCTGCGGATGGAGCGGAGCGAGGAGGCCGACTCGTTCCTGGTTCTCGGCCGCGGCGAGCTCTCCCTCTCCATTCTCGCGGAGACGATGCGGCGCGAGGGATACGAGTTCTCGCTCGGCCGGCCGCAGGTCATCTTCCACCGCGACACGAACGGCGCGCTCCTCGAGCCCTACGAGGAGCTGGTCATCGACTGCGACGAGGCGTACACCGGCGCGGTGATCTCGGCGCTGGGCGAGCGCCGCGGCGAGCTGCAGCACCTGGGCAAGCACGGCGACCGCGCCCGCATGGAATTCACGATCCCCTCGCGCGGACTCCTCGGATTCCGGACCGAGTTCCTGACGCTGACGAAGGGGACCGGACTCCTGAACCACATGTTCGACGCGTACGGACCGCACCGCGGCGCGCTGCCGAACCGGAAGCGCGGCGCCATGATCGCGAAGGAAGGGGGCGACGTGACCGCCTACGCCCTCGACCAGCTGGCCGATCGCGGGCTCTTCTTCGTGAAGCCGACCGAGAAGGTCTATCCGGGACAGATCGTCGGCGAGCAGGTGAAGGACGGCGACCTCGTCGTTCAGGCCTGCCGAAAGAAGCACCTCACGAACATGCGCGCCTCCACCTCCGAGAAGGGGATCGTCCTCACGCCGCCGCGGGAGTTGACGATCGAATCGGCGATCGAGTGGATCAACGACGACGAGCTGGTGGAGGTCACGCCGGCGGCGATTCGGATCCGCAAGCGCGTGCTCGATCATACTCGGCGTAAGCCGCTCGAAGTGTAGCGAGTCGTTCGCGACTTGGGCGCGTTCGGGAGGGAGAAACCTCCGGGCGCTGTCCTCGCCTTCGCCTCGCGAGGGCTCCGGAGGCGCCCTCCGGTTTCTCCCTCCCGAACGCTTACGAATTCGCGGATTGCTTCGCTTCGGCCCGCCTTGTTCCCAGGAGGCGCTTCCAGATTCCTCTCGCGAATTTCACGAAGATCACCAGCAGGGTGATCGAGAGGGCCAGGAGCAGGATGACGGCGGCGATCGCTAGGGCCGGGTGCGTGGCGGCCAGCCAGGCGAGACCCACCGCGAGGACGTCTTCCGCGAAGCTGACGGCCGCGGTGCTGAACGGCTCGGGGCTCGCGTTGATGGCGCCGCGGGAGGCGGCCTTCGTCGAGTGGGCGGTGAAGGCGATGGTCCCGGCGATCAGGGCCGCCGCCACGCGCCAGACGTCGGGGACCGGCGCCGGCGCCACGGCCGCGTAGGCGAGGAGCGCCGCGGCCGGCGGACGGATGAAGGTGTGGATCGCGTCCCAGACGTGGTCCACCGCCGGGATCTTGTCGGCGACGAACTCGACCAGGTAGAGGGCCACCGCGATTCCGATCACGACCGGGTGGGCCAGGACCGCGAGCGGAGGCGGGAGCGCCACGACCTCGTAGCGGTGGAGGAGCCCCAGCGTCGCGACCGTGGCGTAGAGGTTGATCCCCGACGCGAACGACGCCCCGAGCAAGAGCCCGATCGTCCCCAGATTCACGGCTGGAAGATCCCCCAGCCGCACGGCGCCTCGCCGTTCGCGGCGAACCACGCCGCCAGATAGGCCGCGACCAGGATCGCCAGGAGGATCGAGGCGGCGATCGCGCGCCGGTCCTCCCGGCGCCGGGACCGCCCGCCCTCGTCGCGCGCGTGCGTCATCCGTTCCCCTTCCGGGTCTCCGCGCGGCGGATGATCGCGAAGGCGATCAACGCCACCACGAAGAAGACGAGGAGCGCCCAGGCGATCCCCTGCAGGACCTGGATGATCGTCCGGTAGATCTCGAGCCCGACCGACGCGCCGTCGAGCGCGAGAACCCGCGACTGGCCGTCGGGTCCCACGGGCTGCGGGTGGACGTACTGCTCCAGCTTCCAGATCTGGACGCCGGAAGAGACTCCGACCACGTAGATCGCGAAGAGGAGGAAGCGCTGCCAGCCTTCCGCGATCGATTCGCCGATGATGCGGTCGAGGATCTGGCGAATCGGCTTCTTGAAGAAGAAGACGACGATCCCGGACGTGAGGAGCGCCACGCCGAGCGTGGTCGCGAGCAAGAGCAGGAACATACGACCCCCTTTCGAGACGCCGGCCCCCGGCGCCGTCCCGAGGATACCCCGCCGCGGCCCCGCGCGGGGCGCGGAACGGTGCGCGGCGCGGGCAGGCCCCACAAGACGATTGTTCTTGCTACTGGTTGTTTTACAGAATATTATTCTGCCAAGGCTCAACACCCGCTCGCCCGAGTTCATGAAGGTGAACCCCAACGGCCACGTGCCCTCGATCGACGACGACGGGCTGGTGCTGCACGAGTCGCTGGCCATC
>DATIQI010000276.1:0-18375 GCA_035470985.1 Acidobacteriota bacterium | reverse complement strand
GCTTCAGGTAGTTGTCCGAGAAGGTCATCCAGAACTGCGCCTTCTTGATGGTGGGGATGTGCTTCACCAGCGACTCCATCTCCTCATGGTACATGCGGTAGATGTTCATCGGGCCGATCCCCTCGGGGAACCTCACGCGCGATCCGGAGCGGAAGCGGCGCCTCTACGAGTTCCACTTCGAGCAGGAGATGGTGCTCCAAGCGCCGCTGGTCGTCACCTTCTGCGCCGATTGGTTCCGCACGCGCGAGTGGCTCCGCCGCCGCGGCGCGCGCGACAACTTCAACAACCTGATCGGCTATCACGTGGCGGCGTTCGACGCGATCATCCTATCGCAGTCGGTCTGCCTCGGCTTCGAGGCGCGGGGGCTCGGCATCTGCTACATGGGGACGACGCTCCACTCGATGACCGAGATCGCGGCGTTCCTCGATCTCCCCGACACGTGCCTTCCGGTCACGACCATCGTCGTCGGGTACCCCGCCGAGGATCCGCCGAAGCGCGACCGGCTGCCGCTCCACGCCTTCCTGCACGAGGAGTCCTACCACCGGCCGACCGACGCCGAGCTGGAAGCGATCTACGAGCAGCGAGAAGTGAAGGGGTGGGCGCGCTACATGGCCTATCCCGAGCTGAAGGCGAGGATCGAGGCGCTGGGGATCACCTCGCTCGCGCAGTTCTACACCAGCGAGGCGAAGTACGATCCGGAGGGATTCCGCGAGGACTCGGAGAAGCTGCGGGCGCTCCTCGAGGCGAAACATTTCCTGCCGTAGGTTGTGATACCGTTACGGAACGATGAGTCTCGATACGACACCCGAAGCGGCGAGGATCCAGGCGGAGATCCATCGCCGGCTGGGCCCCGCGGGCCGGCTGTCCCTGGCGGGCCGGCTGAGCACGACTGCGCGCCAGTTCGCGCTCTCTCGACTCCGGGCCTCGAATCCCGGATTGGATGAAGCGAGGATCCGCGATTTGCTGATTTGGGAGCTGTATGGCGTACGACGCCCCGCTCGATGAGATCATTCCTCGACTCGTCGGATTCCTCGACGCCGCGGCTGTTCCCTACATGCTCACGGGGTCGCTGGCGAGTTCGCTGCACGGCACACCCAGGTCCACACAGGACATCGATTTCGTCATCGCGCCCGACGAGGCGGGCCTGGAGCGGCTCTTGTCCTCGTTTCCGGACGATCGATATTACGTGAGCCGTGAGGCGGCCCGCGGCGCCTTTCGACAATCGTCGCTGTTCAACGTGATCGATCTCGCCTCGGGCTGGAAGATCGACTTCATCTTTCGAAAGCCGCGCGAATTCAGTCGTGTCGAATTCGGCCGCCGCATCGCCGCCGAGGTGCAAGGAGTCGTGGTCTCCGTCGCGGCTCCGGAGGACGTCATCCTCGCGAAGCTCGAGTGGGCGAAACGGTCGGGGTCCGAGCGTCAGATCGAAGACGCTGCCGGGGTTCTGCGGGCCCAGGGGGCGTCGCTCGACATGGACTATCTGGAGCGGTGGGTGGCTGTCCTGGAGCTGGATGAAGTCTGGGCGGCCGCGCGCGCGCGGATGAAGTGAGCGGCGCGCTGCGGGCTCTCTCGAGATCGAGACTGGTATCGCTGGCTGGCGCCGGCCGCGGGCTTCAAACCCGCCGGGCTGCCCGTGCATGGGGAGCCGTTCGGTTCGATTCCGAAACCAGTCTCCATCCATCCAGCCCGATCCGCGCCTCGCAGTAGCGGCCGAAGACGCGTAGCGCCCGGTCGGCCGCGCGGAACGTCGGAACGCCTCCCTCCTCCAGCGCCCGCGCCATCGGATCGTAGAGCGGGCCCGCGTCCACCACGGCGACCCACGCCTTCGGCGACTCGCGCATGAGCCGGACGAGGCGCGCGACGATGCCGCCCTCGCGCTCCACGTCTTCCTGGTGCGCCTCGCCGCGCGGGAGCGTCTGGAGCGCGCCGCTCAGCGGCACGCAGCCGACCACGCCCACCGACACGGCGGGATCGGCGAGCACGGCGCGGACCGCCTCCTCGTACCCCGGGTCGGCCAGGATCGGCGTGAGATCGAGCGGGTTGCGGACCGTCACGATCCCCTTCAGCCCCGCGCGGTCGGTCAGCTCGCGAAGGGCCGCGTTCGTCTCGTCGGCGAAGCGGGGTAGGTGGAACGGCCCGAGATTGTCGGCGATCGCCACCGTCTCGTAGCCGGCGTTCGACACGGCGCCGAGACCGAGCCCGCCGACCGTGCAGCCGCGCAGCTCGACGAAGAGGCGCACGAGGTCCTCGAACTCCTCCAGCGTCTCGGCCTCGACGACGCCCGCGTCGCGCGCCAGCGCGCGCGCCACCGCCGCGTCGCCCGCGATCGCCGCGGTGTGACTCGACGCGGCGGCGTGCCCGGCTTCCGTTCGCCCTCCGCGGTAGAGGATCACCGGCTTCCCCGACCGCGCGATCTCGGCCGCCGTCTTCAGGAACCGCACGCCGTCCCGGGGCCGGAAGCCCTCCAGATAGACGGCGAAGATCTCGACGAGCGGATCGTGCTGCAGGAACTCGAGGTAGTCGGCCACGGTGAGATCCATCTGGTTCCCGACCGTGATCGTGTAGAGGGGGTTCACCCGAGTCAGCTTGCTGCTCTTCGAGACCGCGAAGGCGCCGCTTCCCGCGAGGAACGCGATCGGGTCCGCGGGACGTTCGGGCGCCGGGAGCTTGTGCTCGGGGATGAAGAGCGTGTTGTACCGGCCGGGAACCGACCGGATGCCGAGGCAGTTCCCGCCGTTCACGACCGGGCCGCGCCACTCCTCCGCGCGGGAGCGCTCCAATGTCGCGTGCATCCGGGCGACGAGCGCGGCACTCTCCGGATTCTCGTCCAGGCCGCCCGGGATCAGGATGACGCTCTCGGCGCGGCGGTCGCGCACGATCTCCTCGATCAGGCCCGCCGAGGCCGAAGCCGAGACGGCGAGCACCACGAGGTCGGCGCGGCCGTCGCGCCACCCAGGCGCGTCGATCGCGCCCAGCGCGCTCAGTGACGCCACGCAACCGACGCCGTCCACAGACTCCACGCCCGGCTTCACCACGCGGACCAACGCCGGGTCGAATCCGCTCCGAAGAAGGTTGCGCAGGATGATGCGGCCCGGATTCACGGACGTCTCCGAGACGCCGACCAGCGCGATGGTCCCGGGCCTCAGGAGCCGTTCGATCTTGTCGAGCGGCCGTGCGGCGGCCGGCGTCGACACGGCCTCCCCCGGCGCGGGAAGCACCGCGACCGCGTCGAGCGCCACGAGCCGGCCTTCGCTCACGACGAGCGGATTCACCTCGAACTCGGCGACGACCTTGGGACAGAAGACCGCGGCCAGCGCGAGGAACCGGCGAACCACGTCGGCCAGATGCGCCGGGTCGAGCGCCGCGGCTCCGCCGCGCTGCCCTTCGACGGCGAGCCGCGCGGGCGCGAGGCGCGCGATGGTCGCCTCGACCGATCCCTCCCACGTGAGGGCCGGCGAGAAGACGGCGAGCGACCCTTCATCGCGGAGCGCGTGCGCCAGGAACTCGGCATGGATCCCGCCGGCCCCCAGCGTGACGACGGGGCCGAAGTCGGGCGTCCAGCGCATGCCGAGCAGGAACTCGCGGCCGATCGTCGCTTCGTGCGGCACGTACTTCTCGAGCAGGTAGCCCTCCACCGAGATTCCGTCGAGCCGCCGCGCCATCGCGGCGATCTCCTCCATCACGGCGTCGCGCGACGCGGGAAGAACGCGGACGGCGCCCGCTTCCGTCTTGTGGAGCACGCCGGGCGCGAGCGCTTTCAGCACGACGCGATCGGCGTCGAACGGCCGCTCCGGCAATTCGCTCGCGGCCGCCGGGTCGGTGAGGATCACGCGCGGAGGCGTGGCGATGCCGAGCGCGTCGAGGAGCGCCTTTCCTTCCGTCTCGAGGAGCGAGGTCGCGCCGCCGAGCCGTGCACGGAGGAGGATCCGCCGCGCGGCGATCAGATCGGGCGGCGGCTGGCCGGAGGAGTCGGGCGAGTCCGAGGGCATGTCGGGGGCGCGCAAGGAGACCTCGTGCGTGGATGACGAGGCGATGGGGCCGATGCTCATGCTCCCCTCCCGATGCATGCGGCGTGCCTCCCCGGCCGCGCTCCTTTCGAGGCGCGTTCCCGCCTGTCGTTCGTGAAGTTGCGTCGTGCGCGCGGAAGGGGGCGATTTCACCCATATGACGTGGCGGAGCGATTCGAGTGACACTCTGTCAGGCGGCTCTGTCAGCCGCAGCCGGCTCGACCCCATCGCGCCGGTGGCGTAAGATTCCTGGATGCGACGCTTCCCCGCTCTCACGCTCACGCTGGCCGCCTTCCTCGCGCTCGCGCCCGCGGCGGCGCCCTCCACGGCGCGCTCGCAACCGTCCGAGCCGATTCGCGAGCAGCCGGCGCTCTTGCCGGCGGATCGCGACCGCCTCTTCGCGTTCGTCACGACGCTCGACACCGAGGGACTTCTCGCCGACCCCGTGGTGCGGGCCGGCCTCGCGGGGCTCCGTGGGCTCCCGATCGCTCACCTGAAACGGAATCTCGGCGAGCACGGTCCCGTGGGATTCGGCTCGGGACTCGTCGTCGTTCAGGGAAACGCCCCGCACCACGGGGGGCAGGAGAACGCGTTCCTCGGCGTGAGCCTCGAGAGCGGTCGGGTCTACGCCGGGCTCCTCACGCAGGGGCGAATCGTGGTCTTCGCGAATCAGGGCGACTACAACGCGCTCCCCGAAGCGGTCCGCGATTGGATCCTCATGATCTTCGCGTTCGAGCGGACCGGCGGCGGCATGCCGCAGAACGTCGATCTGAAGTAGCGCGCTCGGGCCGCCCATGACCCGCGTCGAACTGGCACCCGTCACCGAAGAGAACATCGGCGCCGTCCTGACTCTCGTGCTCGCCCCGGGCCAGGAGAAGTGGGTCGCCAACAACGAGCGCTCGCTCGCGCAGGCGTACGCGTACCGGTGGCTTCGACCGGCCGCCATCGTCGCAGGCGGCACGGTCGTCGGGTTCCTGATGCACGGGCTGAAGCCCGAAACGGGCCAGCACTCCCTCTTTCGGATCATGGTGGACGAGCGCCACCAGGGAAACGGCTACGCCACCGAGGCGATCCGCGTCCTCGTGGCGCAGCTT
The DNA here is from genome assembly GCA_035470985.1 of Acidobacteriota bacterium. GTDB lineage: Bacteria > Eisenbacteria > RBG-16-71-46 > SZUA-252 > SZUA-252 > SZUA-252. The sequence continues at coordinate 13,274 of DATIQI010000276.1, read as the reverse complement.
CGCGAGGAGGGAGGGACCGACGCGCTCTTTCTGAGCTACGTCCCCGGGAACGAGGAAGCCGTGCGGGTCTACGAGCGGCTCGGATTCGTCCACACGGGCGAGAGCGACGAGGACGGCGAGCGGATCATGCGCTTGCCGCTCTGACCGGCGGATTTCCTCGCCTGGCTCCTTTCTCGCGGCTGGTTTACTCTTTACGGCTCGGGGGCCGAGGAAGAGCCTGGGCCGCCCGGTCATCCCGCAGAAAATCGCACCGTTCCGTGAGGTAGTCGCCACGTGGCACCGGCCCTTTCATTTCCTCCGCTCGACCTCCCGGCCGACGGCGAGGCGCTGATCGAGTTCCTCTCGCGCGAGGAGTGGCCGTTCCACGCGCGCGGGCGCGTGACCCGCGACGAGGTGGCCGCCATGATCGAGAAGGGGCGCTTCGCCGGCGACGATCAGAGGACCTTCTGGATCGTGGACGGCGCCGGGCGGCGCCACGGGCTGATCCGGCTCTTCGATCTGGAGGACGCGGCGGCGGGCGACGGGTATCCCCTCTTCGACCTTCGCGTCTCGTCCGGCGCGCGCGGACGGGGCTTCGGCGAGGAGGCGGTGCGCTGGCTGACGCGCCATCTCTTCGAGTCGTTCCCCGCGCTCCACCGTATCGAAGGGACGACGCGCGCGGACAACGAGCCGATGCGCCGCCTCTTTCGGAAGTGCGGCTACGTGAAGGAGGGCCACTATCGCCGCGCGTGGCACGCCATGGACGGATCGCTCCATGACGCGACGCACTACGCGGTTCTCCGCGAGGACTGGGAGCGCGGCGTCGCGACGCCGGTCCCGCACGACGAAGACGACGCTGAGATAGGCAGTTCGACTTGAACGAGAAGGGGGCGACGGAATGCAGATCGTCGAGGTGACCCGCGAGCGCTTCCCCGTCTGGAAGCGGATGCGCCTGGAGCTCTATCCCGGACTCGAGCCCGAATTCCACGACGAGGAGATGGAATGGCTCCACGACTCCAAGGAAGCCTCGGCCTACCTCGCGCTCGCCGATGACGGAGAGCCGGTGGGGCTCCTCGAGGTCTCGCTCCGGAACGTGGTGGACGGCTGCATCGGCGGCCCGGTCGGCTACGTCGAGGGAATCTACCTGGAGCCCTCCAACCGCCGGAAGGGCCTCGGCGCGAAGCTCATGGAGTACGCCACCGACTGGTGCCGCAAGCGCGGGTGCCACGACATGGCCACCGACGCGGAGATCGAGAACGTGGAGGCGCAGGAGTTCTACCGCCAGACCGGCTTCACCGAGGTGTCGCGCACGGTGGGCTTCACCCGGTCGCTCCGGTCGTCCGTGCGGTGAGGCTCGCGCGCGCCGCCTCGAGGGCGGCGGCCGTGGCCGCTCTCGTCGCGATCGTGGCCTGCGCCGGGACCGCTCCCGCGGCGGCCGCGGACGGGGAACGGCCACCGGCCGACCGCGCCGGGCGCTACGCCGAGGACTTCGACGTGTTCTGGACGTTCGTCTCCGAGACGTACGCCTATTTCGATCGGAAGCAGACCGACTGGAGCCGCGTCCGGGATCTCTGCCGGCCGCGTGCCGGCGACGCGGAGAGCGACAGCGCGTTCCTTCGAGTGCTCGAAGCCGCGCTCTCCGAACTCTACGACGCGCACGCGCACCTGGGCGCGAATACGAACGCGTCGCCGCGCCTCGTCCCCACCGGCGCCGATCTCTGGGCCGAGTGGCGCGACGGGAGGGCGATCCTCACCGCGGTTCGGTCGCGGTCCGCCGCCGAGCGCGCCGGGCTCCGCGCGGGGATGCGGGTCGTGACGGTCGGGGGCGCGCCCGTCGAGGACGCCGTCGCCGCGCACCTTCCGCGATCGCTCCGCGCCCCGGACCCGGCCGCGCGCGACTGGGCGCTCCGGGTCGCCTTGGCCGGAACGCACGACGCGCCGGTTCGGGTGACGGCGTCGGCCGGCGGCGCGGGAGGCGAGGCGAAGTCCTTCGAGTTCGTCCCCAGCGTCGCGGATCCCGGGCGGCCCCTCGACGTCGAAGTGCTCCCGGGGAACGTCGCGCTCGTGACGCTCCACAACAGCCTGGGCGACACCGGCACGATCGCGGCGTTCGATTCGGCCCTGAACGCGGCGCGGGCGGCGAAGGGGATGATCCTCGACCTGCGCGACACGCCTTCGGGTGGAACCTCGACGGTGGCGCGCGGGATCTTGAGCCGCCTCGTTCGCGACGAGCGACCCTACCAGCGGCACGAGCTGCCGTCGGAGGAGCGCGCGACCGGCGTGAAGCGGGTTTGGGTGGAATACGTGTCGCCCAGGGGCCCGTTCGCGTTCGAGGCGCCGGTCGTGGCTCTGGTCGGACCGTGGACGGGGAGCATGGGCGAAGGGATCGCGATCGGGCTCGACGCGATGAAGCGCGCGACCGTGCTCGGCGATCCGATGGCCGGGCTTCTCGGGGCGCTCTACCAGGAGTCGCTGCCGAACACCGGCTTCGTGGTTCGAATTCCGGCCGAGCGGCTCTACCACGTGGACGGATCTCCGCGGGAGCGCTTCCGCCCGCGCCCGCCCCGGACCGACACGCGCGCTTCGAAGGAGCGCCCCGCGGACGGCGATCCGCTCGTGCGCGAGGCGCTCGGCATGCTCACCGGAAAGTGATTCGAACGCGGCCGCCGCGCCGCGCGAGGGGAGTCGTCGAATGGCCGAACTGAAGACCAAGAAGACCACCGCCAGTGTCGCCGCCTTCTTGAAGAAGGTGCCCAGCGAGGAGACGCGCCAGGACTGCGCGGCTCTCGTGAAGCTGATGAAGAACGTGACGCGCTCGGAGCCGAAGATGTGGGGACCGAGCATCGTCGGGTTCGGGGAGTACCACTACGTCTACGCCAGCGGCCAGGAAGGCGACTGGCCCCTGACGGGATTCTCGCCGCGGAAGCAGAACCTCACCATCTACGTCATGGCGGGATTCGACCGCTACCCCGACCTCATGAAGAAGCTCGGCAAGTGCAAGACCGGGAAATCGTGCCTCTACGTGAAGCGACTCTCCGACCTGGACCCCAAGGTCTTGAAGGAGCTGGTCGCCGAGTCGGTGAAGTTCGTGAAGAAGAATCAGAAGGGCTGCTAGACCAGGGAGCGACCCGCGTGACCGAGCCCGAGATCCGAGCGTTCGTTCCCGCCGACATTCCGGCCGCGGTGCGGCTCTGGTCGGTCACGGAAGGGCTCGGCGTCGGCCCCGGCGACACGCCCGAAGCGCTGGCCCGCTTCCTCGATCGGAATCCCGGGCTCTCGCTGGTGGCGGTGGCCGGCGGCGCGGGCGGCCCCGGGGCTCCCAGCGGCCCCGGCGGCCCCGGCGGCCGAGAGATCGTCGCGGCCATTCTCTGCGGGCACGACGGGCGGCGCGGCTTCGTCTATCGCCTCGCGGTCGCGCGATCCCACCGACGGAGCGGGCTCGCCGCCGAACTCGCCCGCCGCTGCTTCGACGCGCTGGCCGCCGCGGGGATCGAGCGCTGCCTCATCCTCGTCCAGGAGGACAACGTGGTCGCGCGCGAGTTCTGGCGCGCGGTCGGCGGCCGATTCCGTCGCGACCTCGTGGCGTTCTCGAAGGACCTCCCGTGACGCCGGACATCCTCGTCCGCCCCTACACGCCCGACGACGCGATCCCCTCGTTCGAGGCGATCCGCGAGTCCATGGACGCGCTGATGCCGTGGATGCCGTGGTGCGTCCCCGACTACTCGCTGGAGACCCAGCGGGGATACGTCACGTCCCGCGCGAAGGACTTCGCGGAGGGAACGATGTACGGGATGGCGATCGTTTCCTCCGACGGCCGCTACCTGGGCGGCACCGGCCTGAACCAGATCGACACGCTGAACCGCCGCGCGAATCTCGGCTATTGGGTCCGGACGTCCGAGGCGGGGCGCGGCATCGCCACGGCGGCCGTCCATCTGGTGCGCGACTGGGCGTTCGCGAACACCGACTTCGTCCGCCTCGAGATCGTCGCCGCGGTCGGGAACCTCGCCAGCATCCGCGTAGCGGAGAAGGCGGGCGCCCACTACGAGGGGGTGCTCCGGCGCCGCCTCGTCCTCCACGGCCTGGCTCACGACGCCGTTCTCTTCTCCTTCACGCGCGAGGTCCCGTCTCTGCGATGACGTCCGTCGCCTCCGTAGGTGCGCCCGATCTCTACGTCGGATTTTCGCTCCTGGTCGTCGCGCTTCTCCTCGTCGACTTCTTCCTGCTGAGGAAGAGCGGCAGCCACCGTGTTTCGCTCCGTGAGGCCGGAACGTGGTCGGTGATCTGGACGCTCGCCGCCGCCGCGTTCGGCGCGTGGCTCTGGTGGCATCTCCGCGACCGCCACGGCGCCGAGGTCGCCGCCGCGAAGACGCTGGAGTACGCGACCGGCTACCTCCTCGAGAAGGGGCTCGCGATCGAGAACATCTTCGTCTGGATCACGATCTTCACCTACTTCTCGATCCCGATCGAATTCCAGAAGCGGGTCCTCCTCTGGGGCGTGGTCGGGGCGATCGCGATGCGCGCGGTGCTCATCTTCCTCGGCGCGATGCTCATCCACCGGTTCGAGTGGATCTTCTACCTCTTCGGCGCGTTCCTGCTCTTCACCGGCATCAAGATGTTCTTCTTCACCGGGAAGAAGAGCGATCTCTCGAAGAATCCGATCCTCCGCTGGCTTCGCGGCCACGTGCCGATCACCCAGGATCTGCGCGGAGAGCGCTTCCGGATCCGGGAAGGGGCGCGGCGCGTCTTCACGCCCCTCTTCCTGGTTCTCGTTCTCGTCGAGGCCTCGGACCTGGTCTTCGCGGTCGACAGCATTCCCGCGATCTTCGCCGTGACGAACGATCCCTTCATCGTCTTCACCGCGAACACGTTCGCCATCCTGGGCCTGCGGGCGATGTATTTCCTGCTGGTCGACCTCGCGGACCGCTTCCACCTCCTCGGCTACGGTCTCGCCGCCATCGTGACGCTCGTGGGCCTGAAGATGCTCCTGATGGGCGTGGTGAAGATCCCGATCCCCTGGATGCTGGCGGGGGTCGCCGTCATCCTGGCGGCGTCGATCGGGGCGAGCCTCCTGGCGCCCCGGAAGCACTGAATCCGGTCAACCAACGCGCCCGGCCGGCGATCCAATCCGGTCGTACGAAGGGAGGCCTCGTCATGACCCGATCCGTCGCGATTCGCGCTCCGCTCCGCACCGCCCTCCTCGCGACTCTGGCCGCCGCGTTCGCCGCCGGCCGCCCGGCGCTCGCCCAATCGACGTTCCACGGAGACAACGCCCGCACGGGCGTCTACGCCGCGCCGGGTCCCGCGACGTTCGGCGGCGTGGCGTGGACCTTCAAGGCGGGCGGCCCGATCGTCGCCTCCCCCACCCTCGCGGACGGCGTCGTCTATATCTCCAGCCTCGACCGGCGTCTCTACGCGGTCGATCAGGAGACCGGGAAGGAGAAGTGGACGTTCGAGTCGAGGATGCCGATCGCCTCGTCGCCGGCCATCGCCGACGGCGCGGTCTACTTCGTCTCCTCGACCGGATCGCTGGCCGCGCTCGACGCCGCGACCGGCTCGCCCAAGTGGGTCTTCGCCGCCGAGTACGAGCGCCGGTTCGAGGCGCCGGGGCTCCACGGCTACCCTCCCGCGAAGCAGACGATCCCCGACGCGTGGGATCTCTTCACGTCGTCCCCCGCCGCGGCGGGCGGAAAGGTCTACTTCGGATGCGGCGACGGGAACGTCTACGCCGTGGACGCCGCGACCGGGCTCCTTCAATGGAAGTTCCCGACCGGCGGCGTGGTGCACGCGTCGCCCGCGGTGGTGAAGGGAGTCGTCTACGTCGGGTCGTGGGACGGCCGCCTCTACGCGATCGACGCGGAGACGGGCCTGCAGCGCTGGGCGTTCCAGACCGGCGAGGACCCCGTCGCCCACAACCAAGTCGGCTTCCAGTCGTCCCCCGCCGTGGTGAACGGGGTCGTCTACGTCGGCTGCCGCGACGCCCACGTCTACGCCGTGGACGCCGCGACCGGCCGGAAGAAGTGGGACTACCCGACCAGCAAGTCGTGGGTGATCGGAACTCCCGCCGTCCGGGACGGGGTCGTCTACGCCGGGACGTCCGACACGGCGCGTTTCATGGCGCTCGACGCGAAGAGCGGGCGGCTCCGGTGGAACGCGACCGCGAACGGCTACATCTTCTCGTCGCCCGCGCTGGCGGGCGGGCTCGCCTACTTCGGCGACCACAGCGGCACGCTCCACGCCGTCGATTTGAAGTCCGGCCGGACGGCGTGGCAATTCCGGACCGACGCCGCGAAGGCCGATCCGCTGAGAGTCCTGAACGCCGACGGCACGCTGAACCGCGCCGGCTTCACCCCGGTCTTCCACGACTTCCAGGACATGTACGTGGACTTCTACCGCTTCGTCTCGATCGGGGCGATCATGTCGTCGCCGGTCGTGGATCGCGGCACGGTCTACGTCGGGAGCCTGGACGGGAATCTCTACGCGATCCGGTAGGGCGGGGACGGTGCTACAATCCCGCCCATGAAAAACCTCGCCCTTCTCCTCCTCGTCGCGGCGCTCGGCGCCTCCTGCATGACCCAGGCGGGCCCCTCCGCCGTGGACGTCGTCTCGGCCCAGGCGGCCGTCGACTCGCTCTGGACGAAGCTCGCGGCGGCGGCCGACAAGAGCGACGCCGACGCCCTCGGCGCGATCCTCGCGCAGGACGCCACCGTCGTCATTTCCGGAGCCCCCACGGCCACCGGCCGCGCCGGCGCGGAGAACTGCATCCTCTCCCTCCACGCGGGCGCGGACTTCACGGCGCTTCGCATCACGCCCGAGGACTTCAAGATGTCCGACTTCCTCGCGACCCAGACCGGCATCTTCGAGGACCATTTCACGAAGGACGGGAAGGAGATCGTCCGGACGGGCCGCTTCACGCTCATCGCGGTGCGCGGCGAGGACAAGATCTGGCGGATCTGGAAGCTGATGGCGCTGGTGGACACGGACAGCTCGCTCGCATGAGCGCGAACGAATCCAAGACCGACACCGCCACCGACGCGCAGGCCGCGGTCGACCGGCACCTGAGCGCGCTCTTCGCGCCGCACGACGAGGCGCTCGCCGCCGCGCTCCGCGCGAGCACGGAGGCCGGGCTCCCCGAGATCCAGGTGTCGCCGACGCAGGGAAAGCTCCTCCATCTCCTCGCGCGGCTCCGGGAGGCGCGCACGATCCTGGAAATCGGGACGCTCGGCGGCTACAGCGCGATCTGGCTGGCGCGCGCGCTCCCGACCGGCGGGCGGCTGGTCACGCTGGAGTTCGATCCGAAGCACGCGTCCGTCGCGCGCGCGAATCTGGAGCGCGCCGGCCTCGCCGATCGCGTGGAGATCCGCGTCGGACCGGCGCTCGAGTCGCTTCCGAAGATCGCGGCCGAGGGGCTCGGGCCCTTCGATCTCGTCTTCATCGACGCCGACAAGGAGAACAACCCGGGCTACCTGGAGTGGGCCCTGAAGCTGACGCACCCCGGGAGCCTCGTCGTGCTCGACAATATCGTGCGGAAGGGCGCCATCCTCGACGCTTCGAGCGCCGACGCCGCCGTGCAGGGAACGCGCCGCGCGCTCGACATGATGGCCACCGATCCGCGCCTCGGCGCCACGGCGATCCAGAGCGTCGGCGTGAAGGGGTGGGACGGGCTCGCCATCGCGCTGGTGATCGGCGCGACGCCGCGGGTGTAGGGCGCCATGACCGCCGACCACGACCCCAAGCGCGACCCGGCCCCGGCGCCGCCCCCCGAGGTCCTCGCCTACTACGACACGTTCCCGGAAGAGACGCGCCTCGCCGCGGGCCGCTCGCGTCTCGAGTTCGAGCGGTCGAAGGAGATCCTCCTTCGCGCGCTCCCCAAGCCGCCCGCGCGCGTGCTCGACGTCGGCGGCGGCGGCGGCATCTACTCGGCGTGGCTGGCCGGCGAGGGATACGACGCGCATCTGGTGGACGCGTCGCCGCGGCTGGTGGCGCTGGCGCGGAAGCAGGACGCGACGCGCGCGAAGCCGATCGCCTCGTTCCACGTGGCGGACGCGCGCCGGCTCCCGCAGCCGGACGGCTTCGCCGACGCCGTCCTGGTGATGGGGCCGCTCTACCATTTGCAGGAGGGCGCGGACCGCGCGGCGGCGCTCCGGGAGGCGTATCGCGTGCTCGCCCGCGGCGGGGTCGTGGCCGCGGCGGCGATCTCGCGCTTCGCTCCGACGCTCGACGGCATGGCGAGCGGCTACGCGCGCGACCCGCGCTTCGTCGCGATCCGGGACCGCGGGCTCCGCGACGGGCGGCACATGAACGACACGGCGACGACCGACTACTTCACCACCGCCTACCTCCACCGTCCCGAGGAGCTGCGCGGCGAGCTGGCCTCGGCGGGCTTCGGCTCGGTCTTCGTCCTCGGCATCGAGGGCCCCGCCTGGATCGTTCCCGACTTCGAGGCGCGATGGAAGGACGAGGCCCAGCGCGAGGACCTCCTCCACGTCGCGCGCGTGCTCGAGTCGGAGCCGGCCATCGTCGGCGCGAGCGCGCATCTCATGGCCATCGGGCGCAAGCCGTGACGAAGGGGCGTCTCGAGGCGTTCAGCGACGGGGTGCTCGCCATCATCATCACGATCATGGTGCTCGAGCTGAAGGTGCCGCACGGCTCGGACTTCGACGCGCTGAAGCCGCTCCTCCCCGTCTTCCTCGCTTACGTGCTCAGCTTCGTCTACCTCGGCATCTACTGGAACAACCACCACCACATGCTGCAGGCCGCCCGGCAGGTGAACGGCCGGATCCTCTGGGCCAACCTCCATCTCCTCTTCTGGCTCTCGCTCTTCCCGGTCACCACGCACTGGGTGGGCGAGCACTACGGCGATCCGTGGCCCGTATCGGTCTACGGATTCGTCCTCCTCATGGCGGCCGTCGCGTATTACATCCTGGCCCGCGCGCTGGTCTCGCACCATGGTCGGGAATCGGCGCTGGGCCAGGCTCTGGGGCGTGACTTCAAGGGGATCGTTTCGGTCGTGATCTACGCGACGGCGCTGACCGTCGCGTTCTGGAGCCCGTGGACGTCCAACACGCTCTACGTCGTCGTCGCGATCATGTGGCTCATACCGGACCGGCGGATCGAGCGGACGCTCGCCGCCTAGTCGAGGCATCCACCGGGGGGAGCGTTCGATGAGCGTCGTTCTGAAGTACGGGATCGCCCTGGGCGTTCTCGTGGAGATCTGGACCGCGATCGTGATCGGGATGGGGTGGCACAAGGACCCCGCGCTCCTTCTCCTCTTCTTCGTCGTCATCCCGATCCAGATCACGGTGCTGGTGATGGCGCTGAAGGGCACCGCGGCCGCCGGCGCGTCGTACGGGAAGCAGGTCGTGACCGGATTCGGGATCTCGGTCGTGGCGGGCGTCCTGATCGCGCTCGGCTCCATCGTTCTGACGACGGTCGTCTTCCCCGAGTACTTCAACGAGCTCAGAACGGCCGGGGAAGCGATGCTCCAGAAGGCGGGCCTTCCGCCCGAGCAGGTCGAGGCGCAGCTGAAGGCGAACGAGGGCATGTACAACCCGTGGCAGAACGCGTTGAGCGGCTTCCTCGGCGCGACGGTCACCGGACTCGTCGTGAGCGCCATCGCGGGAGCGTTCCTCCGGAAGCGTTGATGGCCTCCCTTTCGCTGGACGCCCTCTCGCTCACCTACCCCAACGGCACGCGCGCCGTCGACGGGATCACGCTCGACCTGCCCGACGGCGCGTTCCTCACCCTTCTCGGGCCCTCCGGGTGCGGGAAGTCGTCGCTTCTGCGGATGATCGCGGGGCTCGAGACGCCGACGTCGGGCTCGGTCCTCCTGGACGGCCGCGACGTGACGCCGATGGAGCCGAAGGATCGCGACGTGGCGATGGTCTTCCAGGGGCTCGCGCTCTATCCCCACATGACCGTGGCCGAGAACATGAGCCTGGGGCTTCGCGCGCGACGGACTCCCGAAACGGAGATCCGCGGGCGCGTGGGCGAGGCCGCCGAGATGCTGGGCCTGACGCGCTACCTCGCGAAGAAGCCGCGCGAGCTATCGGGCGGCGAGCGCCAGCGCGTGGCCCTGGGGCGCGCGCTCGTTCGCCGGCCGAAGATCTTCCTCTTCGACGAGCCCCTCTCCTCGCTCGACGCCCAGCTCCGCCAGGAGCTGCGCGAGGAGCTGGCCCGGCTCCATCGCCTCACGCGGACCACGTCGGTCTACGTGACGCACGACCAGAAGGAGGCGCTCTCCCTGGGCGACCGCGTCGCCGTGCTCCGCGCGGGGAAGCTCTGCCAGCTCGCGCCGCCCGAGGCGATCTACCGCGACCCGGAGGATCTCTTCGTGGCGCGCTTCGTCGGGGAGCCGGCGATCAACGTGATCGAGGGAACGCTGCGCGAGGAGGCGGGCGTGGCGAAGTTCGAGGCGGACGGGCTGGCGCTTCGCCTCGCGACGCCGGCTCCGGCCGCGCGGAGGCCGGCGGCGGATTCGGAAGGGCGGCTCGTGCTCGCCATTCGCCCCGAGCACGTGGCGGTCGCCCGGGCGCCCACCGGCGTGGCCACCGCCACGGTGGATCGCGTGGAGCGGCTCGGAGGCGAGACGCTGGTTCACCTTCGAAGCACCTGGGGACGAGCGGTCGCGCGCGTCGCGCCGACGACGCCGGCGCCCGAGGCGGGCGCGACGGTCGGCGTCTTCTTCGACACGCCGCACGCGCTCTTCTTCGACCCCGCGACGGGCGCGCGACTCCGGTAGCGGGCCGTTCCTCATTCCGCTCCCTCCACGCCGCACTCTATGCTTCAATCCACGAATGGACGTCCAGGAAGATCCCCCGCTCGCGCCGGCGCCCGCCCCGCCTCCGTCGTTCGAATCGTTCTACGAACCTTCGCCGCCGCCCGATCCGCGCTCCCTCCGGCCGGTGGCGCCCGCGTGGCACTCCGCCATCGTCCTCGCCTACCTCGGCCTGTTCACCTGGATGAGCGCCGGCTCCGTGCCGGAGGAAGGGCTTCCGCCCGGAATGTCGCGCGTCCTGCTCTACCTCCCGGTCCTCATCTTCCAGTGGAGCCTCTTCGGGCTCTGCTGGTGGGGGCTTCGGCTCGGGGGCGTCTCGGTGCGCGGAATCCTCGCGAGCCGCTGGCGGGGGTTCGGCGGGCTCGCGCGCACGCTGGCCGTGGCCCTCGCCTTCTGGGTCGTGACGTTTCTCCTCGTCGCGCAGGGGATGGAGCTGGTCGGCATCCACGAGCCCGAGAAGATGAAACAGCTGGCCGCGTTCCTCCTCCCGCGCGCGCCGCTCGAGTACGCGGTCTGGGTCCTGGTGGCGCTCACGGCGGGCTTCGTGGAGGAGATAGTCTTCCGGGGCTATCTGCAGCGGCAGTTCACGGCCTGGTTCCGGAACCACGCCGCCGGCATCGTGGCGAGCGCGGTCCTCTTCGCGGCCGGTCACCTCTACCAGGGGATCGCGGCGGCATCCACCATCGCCGTCATCGGGCTCTCGTTCGGGGTCCTCGCCTATCTCACCCGGAGCCTCGTGCCGGGGGTCTACGCCCACGCCTGGGCCGACCTCTACCCGGCGATCATGCGCCAGATCTGATATAATTAGCGCGGTTTCCCCCCTGGCGCACGAACCGGATCGGAGCATCCATGACTCGCACCGCAGCGCCTTCGCACGGCCTTCGCGCGCCCCGTCGTCTCGGTATCGCGGCGCTCGCGTGGCTCGTCGCGACGACCTTTACCGCGGCGCCGTCGCTCCTGGCCCCCTCCTCGGCCGGGGCCGCCACCACGCCGCCGCCGCCGGAGTTCCTGCCGGTCGCCGAGACCTGGACCACGTTCCCCGGAAGCGACCAGACGATGTCGTGGAAGGGGCCGCTCTACGCGAGCGATCAGCTCCTCGTCCGCTTCCGCTCCACGACGTCGCCCTCCGACCGCGCGCGGATCGCGCAGGCGGAGCGCGCGACCAAGGAGCGCGACGTCACGGACGACGGTCTGGTGAAGTACCGGCTCGCCGCCGGCGACGACGTTCATACCGCGATCCGGCGCTGGGAGCGGCACCCCGAGGTGGAGTACGCGACGCTGAATCTCCGCGCGCGCGCCTCCTTCATCCCGAACGACAGCCTCGTCGGGATGTTCGACTGGACCTGGAACCTCCGGTCGGCCGACGTCTACGACGCGTGGGACGTTCAGACCGGGGATCCCCGCATCGTCCTCGCCATCATCGACAGCGGCGTCGCGTACGAGGACCGGGACGTTCCCGATTATGAGAGGCCGCGGCTCTGGCCCGGCACCACGCGCTACGCGCGGTCGCCGGAGCTGGCGGGACCGTTCCTCCCCGGCTGGGACTTCATCCACGACGACGCCTTCGCGGACGACGACAACGGCCACGGGACCATGGTCGCCACGATCGCCGCCGGGCTCGCCGACAACGTCGCCGGCAGCGCGGGCGTCGCGTACGGCGTGACGATCATGCCGATCAAGGTCCTCGACTATCAGAACGACTCCGACATGTCCTTCATCGTCGGCGGAATCCGCTTCGCCGCCGACCACGGCGCCCACGTCGTGAACCTGAGTCTCGGATTCCCGCCGACGCGCCTCTTCCAGGCCCTGCTGGGCGCCCCGACCAACGAATTCAAGCAGATGCTCCGCCCCCTGCAGGAGGCCGTCCAGTACGCGCGCCGCCGCGGGGTGATCCTGGTCGGAGCGGCGGGGAACTTCACCGCCGACGAGGTGAGTCTTCCGGCCGGCTACGAGGGCGTGATCGCGGTCGGCGCGACGGGCGTGGACGACCGGATCACGTCCTATTCCTCGTTCGGCCGCGACCTCGACTTCATGGCGCCGGGGGGCGACTTCACGGACTTGAACGCGGACCACATCCAGGACGCCGTCTTCGCGCTCTCCATCAAGCCGCACCGCTCCGTCGGGTCGCTGGCGAAGCCCGATAGTTTCGGCGTCTTCCCGATCTTCGGCACGTCGGCCGCGGCGCCGCACGTGGCGGGCGCGGTCGCGCTCTTCCTCTCGAAGGGGTACAGGAACCAGAACGAGATCGAGTTGGCGCTGCGCAACACGGCGATCGTTCCGGACGGCTCGCCCAACGGCTCGAATCTCGTCTATGGGAACGGCCTCGTCCGGATCGGCGCCGCCATTCGGCTCGGGCGGGGGTAAACCCGGACTCAACGTCTCCAGACGTTGCTCGTAAAATCAACGTCTGGAGACGTTGAGTCCCATCTGACTCATGACTGAAATCCTCGCTCTCATCCCTGCCCGCGGCGGCTCAAAGGGAATTCCGCGCAAGAATATCCGCAGCTTTGCAGGCTACCCT
>DATIQI010000275.1:0-3746 GCA_035470985.1 Acidobacteriota bacterium | reverse complement strand
GGTCCGGTCGGAGACGAAGAGGATGGAGCGTCCGTCCGGTCCCCACTGCGGCGACGTGTTCTGGCCGGACTGCCCCGGCGGCACCGTGACCGTCTTCGTGGCGACGTCGAAGATCGCGACGCGGAGCGGCGCGAAGACGAGCCGCTCGAGATCGGTTCCCTCCCCTTGGTCGGTCAGGAAGACCAGCTTGCCGCCGTCCGGAGACCAGGAGGGATCGCGCACGGCGTGGAGGCCGGAGACGAGCACCTCGTCCTTGCCTCCCGTCGGGCTCGCGGCCCGGAGCGAGGAGAGGCCGTTCGCGATTCCGACGAAGGCGATCCTCGATCCGTCCGGCGACCAGGCGGGGCTGTAGATGGCGTCGAGGCCGAAGCGGAGCTTCTTCCGGACCTTGCCGGAAGGAACGTCCACGATGTAGAGCGCGTCCTCGCCCCCCGCCTTCGCGGGGATGGCGATCTGCTTCTCGTCGGGAGACCAGGCGATGGAGGTGTTGAAGAAGCGGAGGGTCTCGAACGAGGGCGTCCGTTCGCCGGAGATCAGCTTCTTGAAGACCTTTCCGTCGAGCGCAGAGGCGAGGTAGACGTCGTTGTACATGCTCCGGTCGGAGATGTAGACCATCTGGGTTCCGCTCGGCGAAACCGACACGGCGACGTTGAAGTTGGAGAGGTCGCGCTCGGCGTCGGTCAGGCGCGTGGCGACCGCCTCGGGCTTCTCGAAGTCGGCGATCTGGGGGAGGTACTCGCGGCGAACCGACTCCTGCCACTTCTTGGAGAGGGTCTCGATCGTGAGGCCGGTCGTCGCCTCGAGCGCGCGCTCCACGCTTCCGAGCCGCCGCGTCCGCTTCAGGAGATCGCCGACCTTCGCGACGCCGTACGTATCCGCGATGAACTGGAGGATGGACTGCCCGAACCGATAGACGCGGATGTCCCCGACGTACTGGAGCGTCTGGATGGGGATGAGGTAGCCCTCCAGGGACGCGTCGCGGAGCCACATCCGGGTGTTCGGGTCGATCCCGCCGACGGAGAGGTACTCGGCCATGCCCTCCATGAACCAGAGGGGCGGCGTGGAGGCGAAGGGGTTCCCCAGGATCCCCACGTTGTCCCCGAAGAGGACGTCCACCTGGAAGGCGTGGACCAGCTCGTGGGTGAGGACGTGGTCCAGCTCGGCGAAGGAGCCGGTGAAGGGCAGGAAGACGCGCCGTCTCAGGAGCTCGGTGACGCCGCCGGTCCCGATCGAGATCAGCTCGGGGGTGATGTTCGTCTGCTCGAAGTCGGTGTGCGACGCGTAGAGGACGAGCGGGATGCGCGCCTTGATGTGGTGATGGAGCGTCGCGCTCAGCCGCCGGTAGCCGCGCTCCGCCATCAGGGCGGCGATCTCCACGGCTTCCTCGGTTCCTTCGTAGTAGTGGATGTCGAAGTGCTCGGTCCGGAGGATCTTCCACCTGAAGTCCTTGTAGTGGACCTTGTTCTGTCCGAACTGAGCGAGCGCGCCGGGCGCGAGGAGGACGAGGAGCGCCAGGGACAGGGCGATGGATACGAGGCGATGTCGTCTCATGCGAAGAGCTCCGAGTCCGGTCCGGCCATCGCGGCGGCTCGCGCGTCGTCGAGGGCCTGCGCGACGCGATCCGCCGGAAACGATCCCTGCGCCGACTCGGCTCGTCCCCCGCCTTTTCCTCCATGGCGGCGGCAGAGCGCCCCGAGCAGCGTCCCCACGGGAATTGTACCCTGTGGCGCGGCAAAATGCGCCCGCGCCGGCTCCGCGCCCTGCGGCACGGCGGCGAGGAGCGCGATGCCGCCGCGCGCGGCGATCCCCGACGCGAGGGGGCCGAGCTCCGCGGGGTCGCGTCCCTCGAACCGAGAGGCGACGACCGGTCCCGCGGCGCCGCGCGCCGCCCCGGCCACCAGCTCCGCGGCCTCCCGGTCGAGCACGTCGCGCAGGAGCGGCTTCAAGCGCCGTTCCAGCGCCGCCCGTTCCTCCTTCAGACGCGAGACGGCCCGCGGCAGATCCGCCTCCCCCGACGTGAACTCGAGCGCGAGCGCCTTCAGGAGCGAGCCCGCCTCCCGGAGCCGCCGGAGCGCGCGCTTCCCGCAGACGAACGAGACCCGCGTCCCCTGCTTGTAGCGCTCGGTCCCGAGCACGTGGATGAGCCCGACCTGGCCCGAGCGCGTCACGTGCGTTCCGCCGCACGCCGACCAGTCGAAGCGCTCGACCTCCACGATCCGGACGTCGCCCTCCACCTCGGGCGCCTTCCGGAGCGGCAGCGCGTCGGCTCCCGCCCGCGTCGTCCAGCGCGTGGTGACCGGCCGGTCCTCCCAGACGATCTCGTTCGCGCGCTCTTCGACCCGGTCCAGGAGTTCGGGACCCGGGCCGGCGTGATCCACGTCGATCGTGACGACCGCGTCGCCGAGGTGGAACGATTTCGTGTCGGCGCGCGCCACGTCCACGAACGCGCGCGAGAGGATGTGCTGGCCGGTGTGCTGCTGCATGAGGTCGAAGCGGCGGTCCCAGTCGACCTCGGCGCTCACGCGCGCGCCCGTGGCGAGCGGCGCGCCGGGCGGAACGTCCAGCCGGTGCCAGACGACCCGGCCGTCCTCGAGGGCCTCCAGCACGCGGCGTCCTCCGAGGACGCCCGTGTCGTGGGGCTGCCCGCCCCCGCCCGGATAGAAGGCGGTCGCGTCGAGCGCGACTTCGGTGCCGCCCTCACGCTCGCGAACCGCCGTGACGGCGGCCTCGAAGGCGCGAAGGGTCGGATCCTCGTAATAGAGACGTCGGGTCAACGCGTGGCGATCCTCGGCTCGTCCGGCGTCCGCTTCCGGGGGGACTCGGTCCCGAGAGGCATGCGGGACGATGGGAGCATACAACAGAAGGGGCTCCCCGTCCCGCGACGAGGAGCCCCGGGCGCGGCCGAGCCGCGCGCGGCGCCGTCACTTGACCAGCGCGACGTTCCTCTGTTCGATGTAGTCGGCGATCTGCTCGGTG
This sequence comes from Acidobacteriota bacterium, assembly GCA_035470985.1. Taxonomy (GTDB): domain Bacteria; phylum Eisenbacteria; class RBG-16-71-46; order SZUA-252; family SZUA-252; genus SZUA-252. The sequence goes on along the minus strand of DATIQI010000275.1, from coordinate 770 downwards.
ATCCCGCGCAGCTCCGTCAGGTTCATCTCGAACCGCTCGTCGTGCAGGTAGGCCTTCTCCAACTCGTGCACGACGCGATGGAGTCGCTCGATCTCCTCCACGATCTTCGCGTCCACGGCGCTCACTTCGTCGACGCAGTGGTCGCCCGGCAGCTTCCCCTTCGGGGCCGGCATGGCGATCGAATCGGCCAGGAACTCCAGCTTCCGCGCGCCGGCGTCGACTTCCTCCAGGAGGTCGGTGTAGTCCTCGCCGAACTGGTGGCTCTCGATCCGCTCGAGGCGATGCGCTTCGCTGTTCAGGTACTCCGCGATGCTATTCCGAAACCGCCGGTCGTCTTCCCGGCGTTGCGCCAAGTCCTGGTAGCCCTTGTAGCCGGGGACCCTGCGCGCGACGTCGTCGACAATGTCCAGCGTGGCCAGCTTCTGCGGGCGCGTGCGTGGCATGCTACATCCTCCTCGTCCCTTCATCGTGCAACGTGCATGAATTCGCGCCGGTTGTCGCTCCGGAGGCACGGATCGCATCGCGTCCGATTTTGGTACGCGAGACGCCTCCGTCGCGGCTATCCGTTTGGCTCTGCGCGAGATGCCTCGACGGTGCCCCGCGGTTCCACCGGACGCCGCGGAGCACCGGGGGGGAGGGCGCTGCAACGCTCATGCCATCGTTCGGCCGCCGCCGGAACGCGCTTCCATGTCGTTCCGAGCGAAGGCTTCCATGTCATTCCGAGCGAGGGCTTCATGTCATTCCGAGCGAGCGGAGCGAGTCGAGGAATC
>DATIQI010000274.1:0-7842 GCA_035470985.1 Acidobacteriota bacterium | reverse complement strand
CAGCGCGCCGTCGCTCTTCGCCGCCGGGGACGTCTGCTCGCCGCGCTGCCCCTCGATCGCGAACGCCGTCGGCCAGGGCGCGGCGGTGGCGTGGGAGATCGCGCGGCGGCTCGGACGCGTGCGGGGCTGAAACGCTGCGTTAGCGCCGCTGTGTCATGAACTGCTGTTCGCGAGCGCGGCGATCCAGATCACGAACGTCGCCCCCACCAGCACGAGAACCCCGGTCCCGAGGACGCCCAGTTCGCCGCCGCCGCGAACCCCCAACGAGATGGTGGTGCCGCGCTCCGTCCGGGCGGGAGCGGGATCCCCTCCGAAGGGATCGGCGATCTCCGGTAGGTCGCGCGAGAAGGACTCGGCCTGGGCCGTGAGAAGGATCAGGTCCCTGACATTGACCGCGCCCTGGAGCACCAGCGCCGGAGACGTGCTCTTCACGGAATGGCTCCCGTCGCGGTTCGTCCCGAGGCTCGCGCCCAGGGACAATTCCACGCTGGCGTCGGGAGACAACCACCTCCGCCCCCGAGCGAGCGCGTCGAATCGAACCTCGTCGCCTCCCGCCTCCACCTGGAGCGCGGGCCCCAGGGCGAACTGCTCGTTCCAATTCGTCAGATAGGCGACCTGCCAAACGCCGTACCCCATCAAGTTGGTGCCCGGTTTCGCCGTGGACGTCGGATGGAGATAGCCGAGTTCCATCACGACGTAACGCGTTCGCTCGGGGAGCGGGAAGCCCCGGAGTACGGACGATCGGCGCCTCCGCTCCGGGTCCATCGCGAGGCCCAGGTCGAGTTTCGTGTAGCGGCGAATGACGTCGTCGATCCGTTCCAAGCCGGTCTCGTCCCGGATGGAGACTACCTTTTGGATCTGGACGAACCGGCGCTTCCCCGACGCGAGGATGGCGAGGAGATTGTCCTGGTTCGCGCGCTCCACGCGGACGACGTCGAGTTCCTCGCCCCCCACGAGGACGATGGCGATGAAGTCGCCCGATGGCCGGGCCGCCGGCGCGCCGGCCGCGTGGGCCGTGACGGGCCCCGCCGCGAGCGCGAAGCAGACCGACGCGAGGAGGCTCGGCGCCCAGGAGAGGGGCCTTTCGGCCCTAGCGCGCACCCAGCTCCTTTCGAAGGAGCGTGAGCCACTCGGCCGGCTTCTCCAGAGTCGGGACGTGCGCGGTCCCTTCCACGATCTCGAGCCGCGATTCGGGGATCTCCTCCTTCAGCCGCCGCGCCACCTGAAGCACGTGCTGGATGTCCAGGTCCCCCGCCACGATCAAGATCGGGACCCGGATCTCCTTCAAGCGCTCCCGGGAGGGTGGATTCAGGCGGTGGAGCGTCAGTCCCTCCGGAATCGGGTTGTCGAACGCCTGGCGCTGCATGTCGAAGACGAGTTGGCGCACCTCGGCACGGACCTCGTCGGGTCTCCGGCTCGGGCCGTCCACCCAGAAGCGGACGTTCTCTTCGGTCGCGCCGTCCAGGTCACCCCGCTCGAGCGCGGCTTCCTCGCGCTTCCCGAACTCGCGGATCTCCGGCGAGCGGTCGCCGTCGCCGATGCTCGGCGAGATGAGCACGAGGCGCTCCACCCGCTCCGGGTGCGCCACGGCGAAGTCGAGCGCCACGTTGGAACCGAACGAACATCCGACGAGGGTGGCCTTCTCGATCTTCAGCGTGTCGAGCACGGACAGGACGTCGCCGTAGTACGAGAAAGTGCCGGGCACGAGCTGCGATTTCCCCCAGCCGCGGAGGTCGAGCCGCACCACGCGATGGTCCTTCTTCAATCCCTCGAACTCGGCGTCCCACATGCGCGAGTCGGCGATCCCCGCGTGGAGGAAGACGACCGCGGGCCCGCTCCCGGCGGCCTCCATCCAGATGGCGGCCCCGGCGACGGTGAGGAATGTGGCGACGGCTTGGGTCACGAATGCCTCCGATCCACTAGAGCGGTCATCAGAAGCGATCCACTCCATAAAGCTCGTCCGCGCCTGGCTGGAGAAACACGAGCGCGCCGATCAGCAACGCCGGGACGCTGAGCCACTTTGGAGAAGATCCAATGCGGATTCCGCCCCTCCAGACTGTCTCGGTTCGCTCCGTCCGGACAGTATCGTAGTACTCGAAGCCAGCCCACACGAAGCGTGACTCGCTCCAGCGCGCCCGCTCCACGCGTCCCACGAGCGCGACGGCGTCCGCGAAGGTGACCGCCGCTTCCGCGAAGACCGGGAGGCCCCTGGTCTCCGTGCGGTCGCCCACGGCGACGAACGCCCCCAAGGTCGTCTCGAGGCTCCATCGGTCGCTCAGGTAGCGCCTCACTCTCGCGCCGACGTCCGCCGATCCGTAGTCTTCGACTTCGCCCCCGACGCGCACGACGCCTCCGACCGCCCAGGAGCGCGAGAGGTTCCTCATTCCGCCGAGTCCGACCAGGTAGATCGTGCCGGAGCCGGTGAGGTCGTGACCTTTGTCCCGCGCGAGGACCGACGTCTCGACGACCGTGTACGCGCGCGCGTGCCGGTTCGGTCGGTACGTGACCGGGGGGGCGATTCCCCCGAGCCAGCCCCCAAATGACTGCGGCCGCTCCCCTGAAAGCGATCCGAGCGGCTTCCGGCCGTGAAGGGTTCGCGTCGTCACGTCGGTCCCCGTCGAATCCACCACGCGCGCGACCTGGTGGAGCGCGAGATAGCCGACACGCCCGTCCACGGCTTCGTACCGGACCGCGTCGTAGGCCCAAGGTCCCACGTAGGAGGCCCGGATCGAGTCGCCGCGGTCGAGATGAAGGGTCGCGACATGCGTCCGCGGCGGCGGAATGGAATCCTGCTGCGAGGAAGCGAAGACAGGCGGCGGGGCGATTCCGGCGGGGAACGAAACGGCCAGGGCGAGAAGGAGGAGCTGAGAAAAACGGGCGACGCGCATGGTCACTCCGCGCGCCGCCCGAGGCCGGCGTTCTTGTCTTGGGCGGCGCTAGACGCGCTCGACGAAGGATCCGTCGCGCGTGTCGATCCTAACACGATCTCCGATGGACATGTGCTGCGGCACCTTGGTCATGAGGCCGGTGTTCATCTTCGCGGGCTTGGGCGAAGAGGAGACCGTGGCGCCCTTCATGACGGGATCGGTCTCGACGATCTCCAACTCCACGAACATCGGCAGGTCCACGGCGACGGGGCGGCCCTCGTAGTACGACATCTCGACCGTCATCCCCTCGACCATGTACGGCACCGCGTCGCCGATCTCGTCCGCGGTGAGGTTGACCATCTCGTAGTTCTCGGTGTTCATGAAGGTGAAGTCGGGGCCGCTCCGGTAGAGGTACTGGAGCGGGTGATGCTCCAGGTCGGCGCGCTCCACCTTGTCTTCCGAGCGGAAGCGGTGCTCGGCCTGCGAGCCCGTCACCAGGTTCACCATCTTCGTCTGCACCATGCCGCGCCAGTTCCCCGGCGTCACGTGCACGACGTTCGTCACCCGGCACGGATTTCCGTTATGCAGGATGACCATTCCAACCTTGATTTGCGTGGCAGCGATCACGGCACATCTCTCCCTTGTTGGCGTAATTTATGCAGCCGTTAAGTATACGATTCGCAAGTCCCATTGACAACACCGTTTCAGGGCGTGCCGAGCGTGCCCGAGCGCACGAAACGGTACGCATTCGCGGCAGACCGCGGGGTCAGGTGCACCAAATGGATCGAAGAAATTCGAGGAATGGCGTGTTTGGAAGGGGGGCGGCCATCGTGGTCTTCATCGCGCTCTCGCTTCCACGAGCGGCCGCGTCGGAGCCGATTCACTTCGGTGTCGGCTACGACTACCAGGGCGGGCCCTCGAGCGCGCGCTGGCACGGTCCCACGGCCTTCGCGTTCACCGCGTCGCCGCGCGGCGATGCGTCGCTCGCGGCCACGCGATACCACGACTCGGCGCGCGGACCAGGGTTTTCGGGCGCGACGCGGGCCGGCCTCTCGGTGGCGGGAACAGCGCTCGCGAGGCTCTTCGCCTCCTATTCCGCGAGCGACGCGGGCTGGAACGGATGGAACGTTCAGGCCGGACCCGAAATCAACGCGGGCGGTACCGCGTTTCATCTGGGCTATCAGAGGTCGGGCGATCGCGACGGAGCGCGCGGCGAGTTCGTCGTCCTCTCCGCCGGGCGCGCGCTCGGCCCCGCGTTCTACGGCGAGGCGGGCCTCGCGTACGGCTCGAGCCACGACGACACGGGCGTGCGCGCGACGCTCGGAAGCGCCTGGTCGCGCGGAGCGCTCCAGCTCTTCGCGCAGGGCGCGCTCGGCAACGTGGACGCGGTGACCGGCTCCGCGGCGGGCACCGGAACCAGCACGGGCCGAAGCGGACGAATGCGGACCGACCGCGACTTGACCGGTGAGGCAGATCTCGCGTCGTCGCTCGTCGCGGGAATTCGATACACGATTCGATGATCGTGGGGGGTCCCACGAAAGGAGATGCACCGATGAAACGGATCATTCGAGAGAAGCGGGCATGGATTCATCTTCTCGGCCCGGCCGTCGTGCTCCTCGCGGCCGCGGCCGCGCAGGCCCAATCGACGACGGCGCCGCCCACCGATCCCGCGCCGCCGGCCGCCGTGCAGCCTGCGGAACAGGCCGCGCCGCAGGCCGCCGATGCGACCGCGAAGGCGAACGAGGCGCTCGCGAAAGTCCGCGAGCGCGGCGCGACGCTCGATCTGAAGCAGCGGCAGGGAGTCGAGGAGCGCTTGGACAAGGAGAAACAGGTCATCGAACTGGAGGCCACCGCGAAGGGCGACGCCACCGTCGCGGGCCGCCTCGCGGGCGACCTGGGCGTGACCGCCGAGGTCCTCATGGCCGAGAAGGCTCAATACCAGACCGGCTGGGGCGACCTGACGATCGCGCACCTCCTGATGAGCAACGGCACGGATGTCACGCTCGATGGGCTCTACCTGCTCCGGAAGGAAGGACAGGGGTGGGGCCAGATCGCGCACGGCATGGACCTGAACCTGGGCCGTCTCGTGTCGGAAGTGAAGTCGCAGGGCAAGGTCGCGACGGGACAGGAAAAGCCCGACGGCAAGACGGCGTCGCTCCGCGGCCAGGAAATGAAGGCCGACGCGAAGGCGAAGGCCGCCGAGGCGAAGGCGAAGGGCGCGGAGAAGGCCGACGCGGCCAAGTCCGGCGCGATGAAGCAGGCGCCCGCGACGAAGACCACGCCTCCGGCCCAAACGACGCCACCCGCGGGCGGCGGTGGAAACGGACGGTCCGGCAAGTAATCGTCGAGACGACCGTCACCGGCGCGCACGGACGCGCGGGATCGCGGGCCCCCGGCTTCGGCCGGGGGCCCGTTCGTTCGTTCCGGCTCGCGAGCGAGCCCGGGTTCAGGCGTACCGGTCGGGGTGGAGAAGCGTCGGTTCGACCGACGGAGGCTCGCCGGAGAGGATCTGGGCCAGGAGCCGGCCGGTGGCCGGCGCCATGCTGAGCCCCATCATCGCGTGACCGGCGGCCACGGAGAGATTGGCGTACCTTCCGACGCGGCCGATGTACGGGAGCCCGTCGGGCGTGCAGGGGCGAAGCCCGCACCACGGCTTCACGCCGTCGAACGCGTCGTCGCGAATCTCGGGCAGGAAGCGCCGCAGCGACTTTCGAATGCCGCGGATCCGCGGCGGATTGATGGAGAGATCGTAGCCCGTCAGCTCCATGGTGCCGCCGACCCGGAGGGCGCGCCCCATCGGCGTGATGGCGACGCGCGCCTCGTGGAGGAGCACCGAGCGGCGCAGGCGGACCGGCGACTCGGGCATCGTGACGCTGTACCCCTTCCCCGGCTCCATCGGGAGCGACACGCCGAGCGGCGACGCCAAGCGAGGGGTCCACGAGCCGGCGGCGAGGACGAACTCGTCCGCCCCGATCTCCCCCGCCGCGGTGCGGGCCGCGCGAATCGCGCGCCCCTCGTGGCGCCAGCCGAGGATCTCCGCGTTCCAGGCGAACGACGCGCCCGCGTCGCGCACCCAGCGCTCGAGCGTCGCCACGAACCGCTGCGGCGTCAGGTGCGCGTCCGTGGGATAGAGCGCGCCGCCGATCACGTCGAGCCGGACGTCGGGCTCGAGCGCCGCCACGCCGCGCGCGTCGAGCATCTCGGCCGGAACGCCGAGCGCGCGCGCCTGCTCGGCCGCGCGCGTCTCCTCCGCGAGCCCCTGGGGCGTACGGACGAGATTCAGGAGTCCCTCGGTCGTCAGCTCGAAGTCGTTCCCGGCCCGCGCCGCCATCGCGACGTAGATCTCGCGGCTTTGGTTCGTGAGGTCGCGGAGCACCGGCCCCGCGCGTCTCGCCCAACTCGGCGTGGCGGCGCGCCAGAAGCGCCACGCCCAGCCGAGGAACGCCGGGTCGAGGCGCGGGCGGACGTAGAAGGGGCTCTCCGGATCGCCCATCCAGCCGAGGGCCTTCTTCACGATCCCGGGCGACGGGAGCGGAGCGACGTGACTCGGCGAAATGTACCCGGCGTTCCCGAGGGAGCAGTTGTCGCGGTCGGGGCCGCCGCGCTCCACGACGGTGACGCGATGGCCGCGCTCGAGCAGGTAGTGCGCGCAGGAGAGTCCGACGACTCCCGATCCGACGACGACGACGTGGCGGGGGGTCATGGCGGGCGGAATCAGTCTCCGCGTCCCTCGCCGTGCTCGCTCGCTTCGCCGCGCTCGCCCTCTTGGCCGGCGGCGCTTCCAGGAACGGCGCCGTCCGCGGGCGCGGCCACCCGCCCGGCGCCGTGGATGAAGACGAGTTTCCCGCCCAGGTGCGCCGTCCGGAGGATGGCCGCCGCCGCGATCAGCGCGACGACCGTCGAGAGCCACAGGCCGCGGCGGCGCCCGTGCGTCGCCCAGGAGAGGAGCGCCGCGAGCGCGATGACGCCGAGCGCCCAGATGCTCCCCTCCTCGTGCTCCTCGATGGCCGCCTCGGGGACGTTCAGCGCCTCAGCGCGGTCCTCGGCGCTCTGCCCGCTGAAATAGGCCGCCACCGCGCCGAGGAGCGCGATCGAGAGGAGGATGGGCGCGAACCAGCGGAGCCACTCCTTCCGGAGGAAGAGATAGACCAACGCCGCCAGCGCCCCGACCACGCCGAGCGCGATCGGAAAGTGGACGACGGCCGGATGGAGCTCGAGACCAAACATGACATTCCTCCCCGCGCCCCGCGCGTCAGATTCCGTACGCCCGACGGAGAATCGCCATCGGGTGAACGACCTCTCGTTTCAGGCCGTTCGCGATCTGGATGTTGCAGGTGCCGCAGCCCGTCAGGACCACCTCCGCTTCCGCGCGGCGCAGCTCGCCCATCAGCGGCGCGCCGATCGCCTGCGCCCGGTCGTAGTTCTCCGCGCGCATGCCGTACGTGCCGGCGATGCCGCAGCAGGAGTCCTCGATCGGCGCCACCTCCAGGCCCGGGATGAGCCGCAGGAGCCGGATCGGCTCCTCCTCCACGCCCTGCGCGACCGCGTGGCAGGCGTTGTGATAGACGACCCGGAGCGGAATGCGGAGGAAGTCTGTCCGAAGCATCCCCTGCTCGTGAAGGGTCCAGAGGTACCGGTGGACGTCCACGGTGTGGTCGGAGACGCGGCGGGCTTCCTCGGTTCCGAGGAGCCGGGGATAGTCCTCGATGAGCGCGAGGCCGCAGGAGGGGGCGCTCGCCACCACCGTGAACCCCCGGTCCACCAGCGGCAGGAGCGCCGCGACGTTTCGCCGCGCGTCCTCCACCACCGCGCGCTCGGCGCCCATCGTGACGAGCGCGATGCCGCAGCAGCGCTGCTCGGGGACGACCACCTCGACCCCGTTCGCCTCGAGCACCTTCACGGTCGCTTCCGCCTCCCCGTCGGGGTCGTGGAAGCGCGCGAAGCAGCCCGCGAAGTAGGCGACGCGCTTCGTGAC
>DATIQI010000273.1:0-8636 GCA_035470985.1 Acidobacteriota bacterium | reverse complement strand
GGATCCTCGGGGAAGGGCTTCGGGCGGCGTCCATGCGCGCGCTCGGCGACCGGTGGACCGCGCGCGTCCTCGTCGTGCCGGGCGAGCCGCGCGTCCGCGCCGGCGTCTACCGGCGGCTGGCGCATCCGAACTACCTCGGCGCCGCGCTGGAACTGGCCGCGGTGGCGCTCCTCTTCGGGGCGTGGAGGACGGCGCTCCTCGCGACCGCGGCGAACGCGCTCCTCCTCGCGTTCCGCGCGCGGGTCGAGTCGGCCGCGCTGGCGGCCGCCGAACGGGAGGCGCCCTCGCGGCCGCCATCCGATCCTCCGCCCGGGCCAGGGTCGCATTGACCCGGGGGGCACGCCGCGCTAGGCTCCTCCGTCTATGCTCGCCGCCATCGATTTGGAAGGAGTCCTCGCCCCCGAGATCTGGCCCCACCTGGGGGATCAGTTCGGCATCGAGGAACTCCACCTCACCACACGCGACACGGCCGACTTCGACGAGTTGATGACGAAGCGCGTGGGCGCCATGAACCGCGCCGGCCTGACGCTGGCCGAGGTGCAGCGCGTGGCGTACCAGGTGCAGCCCTACCTGGGCGCGCCGGAGTTCCTGAAGCGGATTCGCCGCTACTGCCAGGTGATGATCATCTCCGACACCTTTCACGAGTTCGCGACGCCGATGATGGATCGCCTGGGCGGCGTGAACCTCTTCGCGAACCGCTTCGTCCTCGACGCGAAGGGACACATCGCCGGCTGGGAGCTTCGAATCCGCGGCCGGAAGGCGATGGTCGTCCAGGGCATGAAGCAGGCCGGGTTCAAGATCATCGGAATGGGGGACAGCCTGAACGACCTGACGCTCCTCCAGTCCGCCGACTACCCGATCCTCTTCCGCCCGGTCCGGAAGCTCACGGAGGAGCTGCCGAACGCGCCGATCGTGGAGGGCCTGGACGAGGCCCTGGCGACCTTCATGGCGATCTTTCGCGAGAACGGAGTCTACTCGTAACCGATTGCCATTGAATCACGTGTACGCGCGATCTCCTTCGCCGCGCCGGCCCGGAGCGATTGACGCAGCGCGCGCCGTGCTGGTACTGTTCATCGGCTGAGCCCGAATTCTTGCCGCGGGGCCAACGCCTCGCGGCTTCTTCTTGGAGGTGGTTCGAAGTCATGTCGTGCCGTGTGATCGTGGGCGCCCAATGGGGCGATGAAGGCAAGGGAAAGATCGTCGATCTCCTCAGCGAGGAGGCCGACGTCGTCGCGCGCTACCAGGGTGGTCCGAACGCCGGACACACCGTCTGCTTCGGGGGCCAGACGTTCATCCTCCACCTGATTCCGTCGGGGATCCTCCGCCCCCGGACCCTCTGCTACATCGGGAACGGCGTCGTGCTCGACCCCGCGGCGCTTCGCGCCGAGCGGGAGGCCGTGGAGAAGGGCGGCATCGACGTGAACGGCCGCCTCTTCGTCTCCGGCTCGACGCACGTCATCCTGCCCGACCACAAGGTCATCGAGCGGGCGGGCGAGTCCGGCTCCACGCCGATCGGAACGACCGGGCGAGGCATCGGGCCCGCGTACACCGACAAGGCGGGGCGCGTCGGGATGCGCGTCGTCGATCTCCTCGATCCGGCGATCCGGGAGTCGCGGATCCGCGCGCTCCGCGATCGCACGCTGCGGCTCGTCGGACCGGACGCGGACGTCCTGCCGATCGCCGACGTGCTGGAGGGCGCGGCGCGCGACGCCGAGATGCTCCGGCCGCTCGTCGTGAACGTGTCGCTCGAGGTGAACCAGGCGCTCCGCTCCGGCAAGCGCGTCCTCCTCGAGGGGGCGCAGGGAACGCACCTCGACGTGGATCACGGCACCTATCCCTACGTGACTTCGTCGAGCGCGGCCGCCGGCGGCGCCTGCACGGGCGTCGGCATCGGGCCGACCCACATCGAGGAAGTGATCGGCGTCGCGAAGGCCTACGCCACCCGCGTCGGAAACGGCCCCTTCCCGTCCGAGCTCTCGGGCGAGACGGCGGACCGCCTGCGCGAGGAGGGGCGCGAGTACGGCGCCACCACGGGACGTCCGCGCCGCTGCGGCTGGTTCGACGTCGTGGCGCTCCGCCACGCCGCGCGCGTGAACGGGCTCACGTCGCTCGTGATCACGAAGCTCGACGTCCTCGACCGGCTGGCCGAAGTGAGCGCGGTCGTCGCGTACGAGATCGCGGGACGACGCGTCGCCGAGATGCCCGAATCGCTCGCCGAGCTGGAAGCGTTGAAGCCGGTCCTCGAGACGTTCCCCGGCTGGAAGAAACCGACCACCGCCGCCCGCCATTGGGAGGATCTGCCGCCCGAGGCGCGGAAGTACCTCGATCGCCTGGAGGAGTTGGTCGGCGTTCCGATCCGGCTCGTCTCGGTCGGATCGGGGCGCGACGAGAACGTGGTCCGTCCCGCGGCGCGGCGCGCGACGCCGGCGGTGGGGCGGTAGCCGCCGCGGCGCTCCACGACCCGTGGCGCGCGACGAACACGCTCCGCGATCGTTCCTGACACCCGGCGAAGCCGCGGCCGTCCGGGAGCGCTTCGGCACCCCCTGCTACGTCTACGATCGCGCGTCGCTCGATGCGGCGGCGAAGCGCGCGCTCGCCTTCCCGCACGCCTTCGGACTCACGGTGCGCTACGCCATGAAGGCGAACTCGTGCGGCGCGATCCTCGCCCTCTTCCGCGACCTCGATCTCCGGATCGACGCCTCGAGCGACTTCGAGGTGGAGCGCGCGCTCCGCGCCGGGTTCTCGCCCGAGCGGATCGCGCTCACGTCGCAGGCGCCGTCGCGCCGGCTCCGGAGCTTCGTGGAAGGGAGCATCCGCTTCACCGCCTGCTCGCTCCTCCAACTCCGCCGCTTCGGCGAGACGTTTCCCGGCCGCGACGTCACGATCCGCGTGAACCCCGGCCTCGGAAGCGGCGCCATGAACCGCGTGAACACCGGCGGGCCCGCGTCGAGCTTCGGCATCTGGCACGAACAGCTGGACGAGGCGAAGGACCTGGCCGCCCGGTGCGGCATCTCGATCGCGGGCCTCCACACCCACATCGGCTCGGGCGCCGACCCGGAGATCTGGACGCGCGTCGCACGCCTGACCCTGGGGATCGCGGAGCGCCTCCCCGACGTCTTCGTCGTGAGCCTCGGCGGTGGGTTCAAGGTCGCGCGCATGCCGGGCGAGCGCGCCACCGACCTGGAGCGAATCGGCGACGTCGTGCGGGACGAGTTCGTCGCGTTCCGGGAACGGACGGGCCGGGCGCTGCATCTCGAGATCGAGCCGGGCGCCTATCTCACGGCGAACGCGGGCGCGATCGTCGCGTCGTGCGTGGACGTGGTCTCGACCGGTCCCGAGGGGTACACCTTCGCGAAGCTCGACGCCGGAATGACCGAACTTCTCCGCCCGTCCCTCTACGGCGCGCAGCATCCGATCGACCTCCACGCCGGCGACGGCTCGACCGGCGCCGCCGGTCGCGAACGGGAGTCGGTGGTCTTCGTCGGCCCCTGTTGCGAGACGGGGGACGTGCTCACGCCCGCGCCCGGCGACCCGGAAGGGCTCGCGCCGCGCGAGGTGCCTCGTCCGGAGGTGGGCGATCTGGTCGTGATCGGCGGCGCGGGCGCCTACGCCGCCTCCATGGCGGCGACCGGCTACAACTCCTATCCGGCCGCTCCGGAAGTGATGCGGGACGCCCCGGGCGAGTTCCGCCCGGCGCGGCGGCGCCCGACCTTGGAGCAGGCGCTGGCGAACGAAATCGGGCCCGGAGCGGAGGAGTAGCGCCGCGCCGTCGTTCGCGAATCGGTCCTCGAGCCTCGCCGTGCCGGCGCCCGCTTCCTATCGCCTTGGCCGCGAACGGCTTCGCCGCGCGAAGCCTCCTCTCGACAGGGGACCCCTCCGCCTGCTATAAACCGAAGGTTTGCAGGGGGTTTTTCGCGTTTGAACGGGCGATGAAGCGTCTGGCACCCCCCCAGGCGGCCAACCCCACGGACAGCATTAGCTCGAAGTGAGGTAGACATGAAGTGGCACGGCAGGACCAAGGACCGTAACTCCCTCGCGGCGCTGGCGCTCTCGGCGCTTCTCGCGACGACGCTGGCGCTCTTCGCGCCCGCCGCCCTCGCGCAGGGCGCCGCCGCGACCCAAGAACCGGCCGTCACCGCGACCGACGCCGGCGCGGCGGCTCACGACGCGGCGACGACCGCGGAAGCCGGATCGGCCCACCACGGCGGCGAGGCCAATCTGAAGCTCCCCGATCTCAAGTCGGTCACGTTCGCCGGAGGGATCGACGGCCACTCGCTCCTTCTCTTCGGGCTCGTGATCTGCGTCCTCGGCCTCCTCTTCGGATTCACCACGTACGGACAGCTTCGGAACCTCCCGGTCCACAAGGCGATGCTGGAGATCTCGGAGCTGATCTACGAGACCTGCAAGACCTACCTGGTCCAGCAGGGCAAGTTCCTGATCCTGCTCTGGGCCTTCATCGGCGCGATCGTGCTGGTCTACTTCGGCTGGCTCGCCGTGTCGGGCGTGGACGAAGCGGGCAACATCGTCCGCGGCTTCCCGCCCTTCAAGGTGGCGGTCATCCTCTTCTTCAGCCTCGTCGGTATGGCCGGCTCCTACGCCGTGGCGTGGTTCGGAATCCGGATCAACACGTTCGCCAACTCGCGGACGGCGTTCGCCGCGCTGAAGGGGAAGCCGTTCCCCTGCTACGCGATTCCGCTGAAGGCCGGCATGAGCATCGGGATGGCGCTCATCTCGGTCGAGCTCCTCATCATGCTCATCATCCTCCTCTTCATTCCGGGGGACATGGCGGGGCCCTGCTTCATCGGGTTCGCCATCGGCGAGTCGCTGGGCGCCGCGGCCCTCCGAATCGCGGGCGGCATCTTCACGAAGATCGCCGACATCGGCGCGGATCTCATGAAGATCGTCTTCAAGATCAAGGAGGACGACGCGCGGAACCCCGGCGTGATCGCGGACTGCACCGGCGACAACGCGGGCGACTCGGTCGGCCCCTCGGCCGACGGCTTCGAGACCTACGGCGTCACGGGCGTCGCGCTCATCACCTTCATCCTCCTGGCCGTCGCCAGCCCCCTCGTCCAGGTGCAGCTCCTGGTCTGGATCTTCGCCATCCGCGTCGTGATGGTGGTGGCGTCCGGCGCCTCGTACCTCCTGAACGAAGCGATCTCGAAAGGGCAGTACGAGACCGTGGACGAGATGGACTACGAGCATCCGCTCACGAGGCTCGTTTGGCTCACGTCGTTCCTCTCCATCGCGCTCACCTACATCGCCTCCTACGTCCTCATCAAGGATCTGGGCGACGGCTCGCTCTGGTGGAAGCTCTCGACGGTCATCACGTGCGGCACGCTGGCCGGCGCGGTGATCCCCGAGCTGGTGAAGATCTTCACGTCCACCAAGTCGGCGCACGTGGCGGAGGTCGTCACCTCCTCCCGCGAAGGGGGCGCGTCGCTGAACATCCTCTCGGGCCTCGTGGCCGGCAACTTCAGCGCCTACTGGCTCGGCATGGCGATTCTCGCGCTCATGGCGGCCGCCTACGGCGTCAGCACGATGGGTCTCGCCTCGCTGATGATCGCGCCCGCCGTCTTCGCCTTCGGGCTGGTGGCGTTCGGGTTCCTCGGGATGGGACCGGTGACGATCGCGGTCGACTCCTACGGCCCCGTGACCGACAACGCCCAGTCGGTCTACGAGCTCTCGGTCATCGAGACGCTCCCGAACATCAAGGGCGAGCTGAAGTCGCAGTACGGGTTCGACGTCGACTTCGCGAAGGCGAAGCACAATCTGGAAGCGAACGACGGCGCCGGGAACACCTTCAAGGCGACGGCGAAGCCGGTGCTCATCGGCACGGCCGTGGTCGGCGCGACGACGATGATCTTCTCGATCATCGTGGCGCTCACGGAGGGGCTGAATCCCGAATACGTGGCGAATCTCTCGCTTCTCCACGCGCCCTTCCTGCTCGGCCTCATCACCGGCGGCGCCATGATCTATTGGTTCACCGGCGCCTCCATCCAGGCGGTGACCGCCGGCGCCTACAGCGCCGTCGAATTCATCAAGAAGAACATCCGGCTGGAAGGCGTGACCAAGGCGTCGGTCGCCGACTCCAAGAAGGTCGTCGAGATCTGCACCCAGTACGCCCAGAAGGGGATGTTCAACATCTTCCTCGCCGTCTTCTTCGGCACCCTGGCGTTCGCGTTCGTCGAGCCCTTCTTCTTCATCGGGTATCTCGTCTCCATCGCGCTCTTCGGCCTCTACCAGGCCATCTTCATGGCCAACGCCGGCGGCGCGTGGGACAACGCGAAGAAGGTGGTCGAGGTGGATCTGAAGGAGAAGGGAACCGATCTCCACGCGGCGACGGTCGTCGGCGACACGGTCGGCGATCCGTTCAAGGACACGTCGTCGGTGGCCCTGAACCCGGTCATCAAGTTCACGACGCTCTTCGGGCTCCTCGCCGTGGAACTGGCGGTGTCGCTCTCGCGGGAGCAGGGCGTGGGATTCACGAGCGTCCTGGCCGCGGTCTTCTTCGTCGTCTCGGCCGCGTTCGTCTGGCGGTCGTTCTACAAGATGCGGATCACGGGGGCGGTGACGAAGTAGCGAAGCGCCGCGCACCGAGAGCGGGAATGCGGGCCGTCGGAGGAGACTCCGACGGCCCGCTCGTTTCACGGCCCGGGTCCCCGGACGAAGTGCTCGATGGTGCCGACCGGCCGGAATCCGAGCCGCTCGTGGGTGCGCCAGCGGTAGAGACCCGCGACCTCGGAGACTTCGGTGCGGGGGGACCGGCCGAGGAAGCGATTCAGCGCTTGGAGGCTCCGCGCGGCGGCGTCGGCGAGCGACGCGGGCGAGACGTCGTCGAGGATCGCCGGCCGTTCCATGAGGCGAATCGTAGCATGGGGGTTCCGCGCCTCACGGCCGGAAGTAGAGCCTGAGATTCCCGTAGTCGAGGATCGCCGCGTGCTCCTTCATCCAGTCGAACCCGAGCATTCCAAAACTCGTCAACGTCGCTTCCGGGACGTTCGCGTACTCCGCCCAATCCTCGAACGTGGCCGAACTTCGGAACGCCGTGCCGGCGATGGCGTACTCGATCGAGTCGGCCGCCGCGATCTCGGGAGTCGTTCCGTGCGGACTTCGATCCGCCGGCGTGACATCCCTCCGCAGCGAGATCGACCCCTCGAAGAGGGGGCGATGAAGGCTGAGCGCGCTCGAGACGGTGGAGGGCGTGATCGGGATCGCGCGGCCGAGCGCCGGGAACGAGACCTGGATGGTCGTCTTGCCGTCGGCCCCCAGCTGGATCGGGACGCAGCGGTATCCGCGGGCGAGGAGCCCGGGGTCGGGAGTCTCGGCCGGCGCGACGCCCAGGATCAGGACGTCGCGCGAGAAGTCCACGGCGGCACGTGCTTCGACCAGGAACGGGACGCCGATCATTCCCTGCACCGGGGCGCCCCGTTCCTCCGTGAAATCGAAGACGGGGACGTCGCGCCGCGAGGGGAACTCGCGGTCGCCGAGCCGAAAGCTCGGGACCTCGATCCGGCCACGGCCCCGGGCGCTATAGCCGTACGCCTCGAGTTTCGGCACCGGCCCGCCGATCAGCCGCTCGCCGATCTCGTGCGTGAGCGATAGATAGACGGACGCGTTCCCGTGGATCATCAGGGGAATCCCCGGGCCGAGCCCCAGATCCGCCTCGACGACGTAGCGATGCCCGGAGAACTCCACGACCGACAGCGGGACGGATCGGAAGGACCCGGCGGGGGCGCCGGCGAGCGTCGCGAGAACCGCCGCGAGGAGGATCAGTCGCAGACCGCCGTCGCCATCTGGTAGCGGTCGTGGACTTCCTCGACCGCCGCCTTCACGCGCGCCAGGTCGTCCGTTTGCGCCTCCTTCGCCAGCGCGGCGACCGCCTTCGAGAGTTCCTTCCGTGCCGAGACGAACTCCTTCTCCATCTTCGCCAGCCGCGGCGGGACCTTGGCCGCGTCGAGCGCCGCCATCGGCTCCTTCATCCGATCGATCGTCTTCCGCATGGCGGCGAGATCGTCCGACGGCAGGTCGTAGTGGTAGAGCTGGTAGAGGACGACGTGGAACGGGTCGAACTCGCGGAGCGCGGGGCGGACGACGCGGACGAGCGCTTCGTACTGAGCGTGGAGCTTCTCGGCGGCGTCGAGGAGTTTCGAGTCGTCGGAGCCTTCGGAGGCCGCCGCGTAGTCGGCCACGCGCGCGTCGAGGGCCTTCACGCCTTCGTCCCAGGCCGCCTGCTTGTCGCGGAGGATTCCGGGAAGCTTCGACTCGGCCACGGCCTTCGCGCCCTCCTTCACTTGGGACAGGAGCGCGCGGAGCGCCTTCACGTCCTTGGCGGGCCACGCGTCGTGCCAGAGGACGCGGATCACGTCGTGGTAGTCGTCCAGCGCGGGAACCTCCGCGCGGGTCTCCTCCGGCGCGGGGGCCTTCTCGTCCGCCGGCGCGGGCGCGGGAACGGAGAGAACGAGGAGGAGCGCCGCCGCCCATGCGGCCAGCGCGGAAGCGCGAAACCAGGTCATGAGAGCCTCCCGACCGCGGGGCCGGAGGCGGTCGCGGACGGGGCCGCTACCCGCCGAGGATGCCCCACATCGTCAACAAGGCGATCACGACCCCCAACAGGCTCTCGCCGGCGATGATCC
>DATIQI010000272.1:0-5378 GCA_035470985.1 Acidobacteriota bacterium | reverse complement strand
TACTTCTTCGCGTCTGCCAAATCGGGTAATCGGTACCAGATGCGTGGGAGGAATCGGACTGGTACCGCGGCACCGCGGACGCCGTCTGGCAGAACTGGGCCCGCGTCGCGGAGCGCGAGGCCGAGCACCTCCTCGTCCTCTCCGGCGATCACGTCTACCGCATGGACTACCGGCCGATGATCGAGGCGCACCTGCAGCGGGGCGCCGACGCCACCGTCGCGATCGCCGAGGTGCCGATCGCCGAGGCGTCGCAATTCGGCGTGGCGAAGATCGACGGCGCCGGCTGGATCACCGGCTTCCTCGAGAAGCCGAAGAATCCGCCTTCGGGCCGGATTTCGATGGGCGTGTACGTCTTCCGGACGGCGGCGCTCCGGGAGGAGCTGGAGCGGGACGCCCAGCGCGACACGGCCCACGACTTCGGGAAGAACATCATCCCCGCCCTGGTCGAGCGCGGGCGCGTCCTCGGCTTCCTGTCGCACGGCTACTGGCAGGACATCGGCGCCCTCGACGCCTACTACCGGGCCAACCTCGATCTCCTGGCCGCGGAGCCGGCGTTTCCGCTCCAGGATCCCCGATGGCCGATCTTCACGCCGAGCACGGAGTACCCGCCCGCGCGCCTCGGCGCCCGCGCGCACGTCCGGTCGTCCATCCTGACGCACGGAACCATCGTGAACGGCACCGTGGAGCGCTCCATCCTCTTTCCCGGCGTGGTGGTGGAGGAGGGCGCGGTCGTCCGCGACTCCATCATCATGAGCGAGTCGTGGATCGGTCCGAACGCGGAACTCGACCGATGCATCCTCGACAAGCGGGTCCACGTCGGGCGCGGGGCGCGGCTGGGCGTCGGCGAGGCCGACCGTCCGAACGTCTCGTGCCCGGAACACCTGAGCACGGGGATCACGATCGTGGGGAAGGCGTCACGGCTTCCGGAGGGGCTGATCGTCGGTCGCAACGTGCGCGTCGCGCCCGATCTCGTGGAGGAGCACTTCCCGCGGGAGCCGGTCCCCGCCGGCGCGGTGCTGGAGCGCGAGGGCGAGAGCGCCCAC
Source organism: Acidobacteriota bacterium (assembly GCA_035470985.1). Classification (GTDB taxonomy): domain Bacteria; phylum Eisenbacteria; class RBG-16-71-46; order SZUA-252; family SZUA-252; genus SZUA-252. The sequence goes on along the minus strand of DATIQI010000272.1, from coordinate 4,335 downwards.
GCGGCGGCGGTCTCCTAGGCTAGCGGAGGCGGAGCCGCTGTCCGGCGCGGATGGAACTCGCGCTGGAGAGCTTGTTCAGCTTCACGAGCCGCGTCGTGCTGACGCCGTGCCGCTTCGCGATCTGGGAGAGGGTCTCGCCGCGGCGCACGGTGACCGATTTCGACCGGGCCGTCTTGTAGCGCGACGACCGGATCTCGAGTCGGTGCGCCTTCGTCGCCTGGCGGAGCTCCGACTTCGAGAGCGGCTTCGGCGCGTACCCATTGTCGAGCACCGCCTGGACGTCCCCGCCAGCGCCGTGCGGCACGCGCAGCGTCGTCCCCTCGTCGGCGGCGGGCGCGCGATGGCCCACGAACGAAGGATTCAGCCGCTGCAGTTCCTCCAGCGGCACCTCGGTCACCTTCGCGATCTCCTTCAGGTCCACCGGACCCGGCACCGAGACCTGGTCGTACTTCCAGGCCGAGTTCTCCGGGGCGCGGAAGTCGTAGCGCTCGGGGTGCGAGGCGATCTCCATCGCGGCCAGGAACTGGGGCACGTATTCCTGCGTCTCGCGCGGGAGCTTCAGCGACCAGAAGTCGTTCGTCTTCTGCTTCTTGATCGCGCGGGAGACGCGTCCTTCGCCGCTGTTGTAGGCGGCGAGCGCGAGCGGCCAGGAGCCGTCGAACATCGTGTAGAGCCGGCGCAGGTACCGCGCGGCGGCCCGCGTGGAGGCCTCGGGATCGCGCCGCTCGTCCTTGAACGGCGTCATCTCCAGGCCGAAGATCTTCGCCGTGCCGCGGATGAACTGCCACGGCCCCACGGCGCGCGCCACCGACTTGGCGTGCATGTTGAAGCCGCTCTCGACGAAGACGAGGTTCGCCAGCTCCTCCGGAACGCCCTCGGCGCGCAGGCTCCGCGTGAAGAGGTCCATGTAGGGGCCCGACCGGTCGAGCCACATCTGGAAGCGCTCGCGCCCGCGGCCGGTGTAGTAGTTGATCCATTTCTCCACGCGCGCGTTCCGCTCGAAGGAGACGGGTCCGAGGTCCGCGCGCTCCTCGCTCGAGGCGCGTGCTTCGTCGCGGTCGTCGTCGGCGCGCGTGCAGCGGTCGCGGACCTCCTCGAGGTCTTCACGGACCGCGGCCACGCCGGGGCGCGACGGAGGGAGGGAGTCGAGCGAGGCCATCCCGATGCGGACGGCCGACAGCGCCTCGGGAAGGTGTCCCGATTGCGCGAGCTCCTGGGCGCGGGCCAGCTGCGCGTGCGCGCGCGCGAGGGCGTCGGGCGCGCGCGGTCCGTCGCGGCCGTCGTCGGTCGTGCCCGCGGCCGGTCCGGACAGGAGCCAACCGGGCAGATCGGGTCCCATGGCCGCGAGGCCGGTGACCGGACAGGAGAGAGACACCGCGAGGGCGACCACCGCCGCGGCGGAGGGTGCGAACTTCATCCGTTGCGTCAACGGGGCCTCCGAATCGGTACTGGTTCGATCGGACCGCGCGAACTCGAGGCCACGTTGGTGGAGCCGTTCGAGCGGCTGGTTCCGAGCCGACGACCAAACTCCGACGGCCGGAACCGGGTCACGGTACCCGCGGAGCATGCGCTTTGCAACTCCGAACTGCCGATCGCCACGGGAGATGAGCCTTCCCGTTCGATACCATCGAGGCGTACGGCCGGTTCCCTGGAAGTAACTGCAAGACAGGTGCCAGGATGGGCTCCAGCGGGTCGTTGACAGCGTGGGTCCGCCTGATATTCTGCGACCACCATGAACCTCGATGTCGGGTCCCAAGTCCGCTACGACGGCGCGGTACGAAACCCCGATCGAGAAGGTGCGCTCGCGCATCTCGATCTCGATCGGGGTTTCGCGCTCGTGGCGCGCGCCTCGCTGACCGGCGTCGACGTGATCGATCCGACCATCTGGGTGCGGGAGAAGCTCGCCCTGGCGATGGCGGGCGCCGGCCCGGAACCGCCTTTGCGCGCCGCGCTCGCCGCCGTGCGGTCGTTGCACGGCGAGATCATGAAGCGACCCGAGCGGGATCGCTCGTGGATCGCGGTCCATCTCCTCCTCTTCCACGGCGAGGACGGCGTCGCGATCTCGGCGGGGGACTGCCCCTGCTATCGCTATCGAAACGGAGTCCTCGCGGGTCTCGGCAAGTCGCAGGAGCCGGCGCCTCCCGGCGCGCCGCGAGGCTCGCTCGGATCGGAGACGCAGGTTCGGATCGAGGTCGTTCCGCTCCGCCCGCAGCCGGGGGATCTCTATCTCCTCGCGACGCGCCCGCTCCAGGAGGGGGAGCTGATCGTCCTCGCGCGCGCGCTCGAAGCGGCCCGTTACCCGGGCGCGCTCCTTCGCGCCGCCGTCGAGGGACGAGGCGACGCCGGCCGATTGGCGCTTCGCATCCTCGCGCCGGGCGAGACGGCGGCCGGACCCGACGCCGAGAGCGTGCCGCGGGACGTCGAGGCGGAAGCCGCCGGAGCGCGCGCTGCGGAAGCGGCCGACGCGCTCGAGTTCGAGCGGAACGAATCCGTCGCGCCTCCCGAGCCGGGCCCGCCGCCCGCCCTCGAGCCGCCCTCGAGCCCGGTGCCGGAGGAGCGTCTCGAATCCGCGTACGAGTCGTCGTCCGCGGACGCGACCGCGGAGACGACCGCGGACCCGATCGCCGAATCCGCGGCGGGAGCGGCCGATCTCCTCACCTATTCCGATCTCGATTCGGCCGACGGTGCGTCGATCGAGGCGCCGCCCTCCGCAGAACCGGTCGCGTCGTTCCCGCCACCGCCGATCCCGGGCGCGTTCGTCGATCGTTCGGACATCTCGTTCTTCGAATCGGTCGAGGCGCCGGCGGAGGAGCCGGCGGCGATGGACGCGGCGCCCGTGGACGACATCGCGGAGTCGCCCGTCGAGACGAGGCCCGCGACGCCGGCCGGCGCGGCGACGCCGCTGCCGGTGGAAACGGAGGCGCTCGAGGGCGCGAGGGTGCTCGACGGCGCGGGGGAGCCCGAGGCGCGCGCGGATCGTGAAGCGCGTGAGGGAACCGAAGCGCGAGCGAAGCGCGACGATGGCGCGGAGCCGGCCGCGCCCGCGCCGCCGCCGCGCCGCGTCCTCGCGTCGATCGGCGACGATCGTCCCTGGTACGAGCCGTTCGCGATCTGGGGCGGCGGCGCGCTCGCGATCATCGCGCTCGCGCTCCTCGTGCGCGCCATCCTTCCCGGCATTCTCGGATCGAACGCGTCGCGCGCGCCCGAGTCGCGCACGGCGCCTCCCGTCGCGGGCCGCGCGACGGGCGGGCTCGACATCGTATCGGAGCCGCCGGGCGCGCTGGTGAAGCTCGACGGCGAGACCCTTCCGGGGCGGACGCCGCTCGCGGGGATCCCCGTCGATCCCGGCGTGCATCACCTGGAGCTCGACTGGGGCGCGGGCGGGACGTGGCGCGACACGATCGAGGTGGCGGCCGGCGGGAAGCTCACGCTCCACCCGGCCATCTTCGGCTCGATCGCGTTCCGCGCCTCCGAGGAGGGGCGCGTCCTCGACGTCTACGTCGACGGCGCCTACGCCGGCACGACGCCCCTGACGCTCGAGCGCGTGACGGTGGGACGCCATCTCGTGCGCTTCGGGGGGCCCGGACTCTCCATGACGGCGCAGGAGGTGGACGTCCTTCGCGACGTCCACGTGGAACTGGTGGGGAACGCCGGCGCGCCGCCGGCGCCCGGTTCGCTCACGATCCAAAGCGCCGTCCTCGGCGACGAGGGATTCCGGGCCGGCCGCGGCGATCCGGTCTGGGTGGACGGGGTCGCGCGCGGCGCGACGCCCTTCTCGATGAATCTGCCTCCGGGCATGCACAGCGTTCGGGTGGTCCGCCGCGACTTCCCGGCGCAGGTGTCGGTGATCGAGGTGAAGCCGGGAGGGGAGCACTTCGTCAGCGCGGAGTTCGGCGCCCGCTCGGGCGAGCCGCTCCGGTTCACGCCGCCGGCGGCGCTCTCGCGCTCCCAGCCGACGCCGCTCACCGTTTCGCTTCCGGAGGGCCTCGGCGACACGCCGCACGCGCTCTGGCTCCACGCGGCCGCGCCCGGAGGCACGTTCCAGGCGCGCGCCATGACGCCGCTCGCCGAGGGGACCGGCCAGTTCGCCGCGCTCGTTCCCGAGGAAGTGATGAAGAACACGGGGAACGAGGTGCGCGTCTACTTCCGCGCGTCCGGCCCGGGCGGCCACGAGATCTACTCGGAGATCACGACCATCCCCATCCGCGACTAGCGCGGCCGGTCTCCGCCGTATCCCATCCCCGCCGAAAGGCTCCCGATGCCGGGGACGCCTCCGTGTCGCCTGCCTCCGCTCGCCGCCGCGTGGTCGCTCCTGCTCGCGGGCCACGCCGCCGC
>DATIQI010000271.1:0-17289 GCA_035470985.1 Acidobacteriota bacterium | reverse complement strand
GATGGCGGGCCGGGCCGGTGCGGCGGCGGTCGTCCCGGCGGCGGTGGCCGCGGCCTCCGCACGGGCGCGATCGAGGAGCCTCGCGGTCGCGGGAAGCCCCGCGACGGCGTGCAGGAGCCGGGGTGCGATCGGTTCGGCGGTGACGGTCACGCGCGAAGCTTGCGGGCGCTCGCCAGCGCGATCTCGATCGCGAGGAGCGCCGCCGCGATGAGAAGGAGCGGAAGCCAGAGCTCTTGGCCTCGCCGCGTCGCCTGCAGGTGGCGGGTCAGCGCGGCGCCGTCCGCCATGAGGGCGAGCCTCTCGTGCGCGGCCGGCGGCACCGCCGCGCGGATCGAGTCGGGCGGGAGCGCCGCCAGGTCGCTCTCGACCGGGTCGAGGTTCACCGCGACGGTGCCGAGCGTCCGCCCCTCGGTTTCGAACTCGTAGAACCCGGGCGCCGGGGCCGGATCGAGCGCCGAGACCCGGTAGCCCGTCCCCTCGGCCTCGACGGTCGCCGTGGAGACGTAGTCGCCCGGACCCCGGACGCGAATCCCGCCCGACGGCGCGACCGAAAGCCGGATCCGCGGCACCCCGCCGACCACCAACTCCAGCGGCGCGCCCGATTCCGCGCGCGCGGCGTGGCTCACCAGGCCGCGGACCAGGGGGACGTACGCCCCCGAGAAGGGCAGCTCGCCCCAGTCGTCCGCCAAGGACGAGAGGAAGACCGCGACCGAGGGCGCGGCCACGATCACCGGCGCTCCGCCGCTTGTCTGCACGACGACTTCGGCTCGCGGCGTGGTCGTCGCGCCCCGCACGAGCCCGCTCAGCCGGGCCTGGGAGAGCGGCGTGCCGACCTCGACCGTGAGTCCTTCCAGGATCGGATGCCCCGCCGCGCGCGCGCGAAGCTCGAACGCACCCCCCGCGGGCGCCCGCTCGGGTCCCTGGAGCGAGAGGTCGATGAGACCCGGGAAGAGCCTCCGTCCGTAGTAATCGGCGTCGGAGTGGGGCCCTAGCGCGATCACCACGCCTCCCCCGTCGCGGACGAACGCGCGAAGGCGCGCTTCCGCGTCGCCGGAAAGGCCCGCCACGTCCTCCAGCAGAACGACGTCGGCGCGCGCCAGGCTCAGCGAGAGGAGCGTCGCGGGCGAGCCTTCCTCCACGGAGAACCCGGAAGCGCCCGTCCCGGAGGGATCGAGCGCGAGCGCGGCGAAGCGGGGCGGCGGGCCGCCGCGCGACTCCACGATGCGGAGGACCTTCAGCCGGCGCGGAGCGCCGAGGACCGCGTGCCAGGTGTCGTCGGCCGCGAGCGCGTCGGTGTCCATCTCGGCGGTGAGCCGCGTTTCGGTCCGCGGGCCGGCCAAGGCGCGCTCTTCCACCGGCATCGCGACCCAACGCCGTTCCCCGGCGCGGAGCGACGCGTCGCCTCCCCCGACCAGAGCGTCCCCCTCGCGAAGCCGGATCGCGATCCGATCGCTCGGCGCTCCGGCGTGGTTCGCGAGCCGCGCTCGGAGTTCCAGCCCGCGCCCCTCGGCACCCGCCCGGATCTCCGGATCGATCGACTCGAACGCGTGATTCGGGAGCGCGGACCTCGCGTCGGCCACGGGGACGAGGAAGACGCGAATCCCCGGCGCGGCGGCGCCGGCGGCGCGCGCGATCTCGGCGCGCGAGCTGGACGAGAGATTCGCCCGCTGGAAGTCGCTGACGATGTAGAGCTCACGGACCGGGAGCGGGCTCCGCTCCAGCGCGCGACGCAGCCCCGCGAGCGCGGCCTCCATGCGGGCCGGCCTCGGGAGCGCCTCGATCCGGTCGACGGCCCGGCGAAGCCGGACGCGGTCGTCGCCGCGATCGGCGCGCGGCGCCTCTTCCCGCGTGGCCGGCGCCAGGTAGATCGCGTCGCCGGCGCGCGACGCCTCGATCAGCGAAACCACCCGCCGCTTCGCCTCCTCGATCCGCGGGCGTCCCTCCTCGTCCACCGCGCCCATGCTCTCCGAGTCGTCCAGCAGGATTCCGACCGCGGCCGCGGCGTGCGTCACGGCGTTCGCCGGCGTGAGCGCCGGCCGCGCGAAGGCGAAGACGAGGAGGAGGAGCGCCAGCGTGCGCAATATAAGGAGAAGGATCTCGCGAAGACGGATCCGCCTGATTTCACGCGGCTCGAGCGCGCGGAGGAACGCGGTGGTCGGGAACGGCACCTCCGGAAGGCGGCGGCGGCTCAGGAGATGGAGGACGATCGGGATCGCCGCGACGGGCAGCGCCCAGAGGAAGCTCGGGTTCAGGAAGGAGAAGGTCGGCATGTTCGGCGGGGGCCGGGGCGCTCGCGATCAAAGGAGCCGCGACCGCTTGCCCAGGTACTCGAGGAGCGCGCGGTCGTACGGCACGTCGGTGGTGAGCGCCACGTAATCGGCGCGCTTCTCGATGCAGATGCTCCGGAGCCGCTCCCGCCATTCGCGAACGCGGCCCCGATAGTCCTCGCGCAGCTCCCGCGGCCGCGTCGTCACGCGCGCGCCCCCCTCCACGTCCACGTAGACCGCCTCGCGCTCGAAATCGAACTCCACTTCCTGCGGATCGAGGATATGGAAGACGAGGACCTCGTGCCGGCGGTGGCGGAAGTGGTGGATCGCCTGCTCGATCTTCTCCGGCTCGTCGAGGAGATCGGAGAGGATCACGACCAGGCCGCGCCGCGTGATCCGCTCGGCGAGCGAGTGGAGCGAGGCGGTGAAGTCGGTGCCCCCGGCCGCGGCGAGCCGCTCGAGCAGGAGGAGGAGCGGGCGCATGTGGCCCAGCGTGGAGCGCGCCGGAATCTGTTCTCCCCTTCCCTGCGCGAACGCGAAGAGGCCGACGGCGTCGTGCTGTCCCAGCATGAGGTAGGCGAGCGACGCGGCCAGCTGCCGCGCGTAGTCTAGCTTCGTGATGCCGCGCGAGCCGTACCCCATGCTCGCGCTCGTATCGACCAGGAGATGCGCCCGGAGGTTCGTCTCCTCCTGGTACTGCTTCAGGTACTTGCGATCCGACTTCGCGAGCACCTTCCAGTCGAGATGCCGGAGCGGATCGCCCGGCATGTACTGGCGGTGCTCGGCGAACTCCACGGAGAAGCCGTGGTAGGGGCTCCGATGGAGCCCGGTCAGGAACCCCTCGACCACGAGGCGCGCCCGCAGATCGAGACGGGCGAGCTTCGAGATGAATACGGGATCGAGGAGCCGCCCTCGGTCTTCGTTAGCCACGCTTGCCGTCGGCGCCCGGCACGGTCTCGAGCAGCTTGGCCACGATGTCGAGGCTCGAGATGCCGTCGGCCTCCGCCGTGAAATTCGGAATGATCCGGTGGCGAAGCACCGGCCGCGCCACGGCGCGAACGTCGTCCTCGCTGGGCGTCGGGCGCCCGTGAAGCGCGGCGCGCGACTTCGCGCCGAGGACCATGTACTGGGCCGCGCGCGGCCCCGCGCCCCACGAGACCCAGTCGCGGACGAACGCGGCGCTCTCGGGGTTCGGCCGCGACGCGCGCGCGAGGTGCACGGCGTAGCGCACGACGTGCTCGGAGACCGGAATGCGGCGCACGAGCTTCTGCAGCTCGATGATCCGGTCGCGGCCGATGATCCGCTTCACGTCGGCCTCGTACGCGCTGGTGGTCGTGGCGACGATCCTCTGTTCCTCCTCGTCGCTCGGGTACGCGACCGAGATGTGGAACATGAAGCGGTCGAGCTGCGCCTCGGGAAGCGGATAGGTCCCCTCGAACTCGATCGGATTCTGCGTCGCGAGGACGAAGAACGGGAGCGAGAGCTCGTGCGTCGCGCCGCCCGCGGTGACGCGGTACTCCTGCATGGCCTGGAGGAGCGCCGCCTGCGTCTTCGGCGGCGTGCGGTTGATCTCGTCGGCGAGCACGATGTTCGCGAAGATCGGCCCCCTGATGAACTTGAAGGAGCGCCGCCCGGTCGAGGAGTCCTCCTCGAGGATCTCGGTGCCGGTGATGTCCGACGGCATGAGATCGGGCGTGAACTGGATGCGGCTGAACTCGAGGTCGAGCGCGCGCGCGACGGTCGAGACGAGAAGCGTCTTCGCCAGCCCGGGCACGCCGACCAGGAGGCAGTGGCCGTTGGCGAAGAGCGCGGTCAGGAGCTGCTCGACCACTTCGTCGTGTCCGACGATCACCTTGCGCAGCTCGGTGACGATGGTCGCGCGCGCCTTCTTCAGTTCGTCGAGCAATTCGACGTCGCGGGTGGCGACGGACTCGTTCATGGAGCGAATCTCCTTGGGGTTCGGTGGGAGCCTGCGCGGACGGTCCCCGGAGGGCCGGCCAATCCGGCGCAAGTACCGATCGTTACAGGGTTGACGCGGGCCTGTGCATAACCGAGCGCGCCGGTATGCATAGCGGCGGCGCAAGCGATTGAAATTTTGACGCTTATGAAGTTGTCCACGAATTCAGGCGAGTTATCCACAATTCGGGAATCAGTGGGTGGAACCGAGCGACCGAAGCATCTCGAGAATCCGCTCCAGTTCCTCCTGGTTGTGATAGTCGATGAAGAGCGAACCGGTTCCACCGCGCCGGCGGGTAATCCGGACCCGCGTCCCCATGATCCGCATCAGCTCGTCCTCGAGCGCGAGGAGTTCGGCCGAGAAGGCGCGGTGCGGCGTCCGCCGGCTCTTCCCGACGCGCGGCGCCGAGGAGCGTTGGATCCTCGACTCCAACTCCCGAACCGACCAATCGTTCTGCGAGGCAGCGTTCGCGAGCTCGATCTGCTGTTTCGGGGACGCCAGGGAGAGGAGCGCGCGGCCGTGGCCGGCCGAGAGCCTTCCGGACTCCAGGAGCGCCATCGCCTCTGTCGGCAAATTATTGAAACGGATGATGTTCGAGATCGTGGAACGATCCTTCCCGACGCGCTTCGCGATCTCCTCGTGGGATAGCCCGTACTCGGCGGCCAGTTTGTAGTAGGCGCGCGCCTCGTCCATCGGGTTGAGATTCTCCCGCTGCACGTTTTCGATGAGGGCGATCAGCAGCGATTCCCGATCGGTGAGCGGGCGGATGATGGCGGGGACGGTATTGAATCCCGCTTCCTGGGTCGCGAGGAAGCGCCGCTCGCCGGCGACCAGCTGGTAGCCGTCGCCCGCCGGACGAAGGAGAACGGGCTGAAGGACGCCGCGCTCGCGGATCGAATCCGCCAGTTCGCGAATGGAGGCGGGATCGAACTGGGTTCTCGGCTGGGCCGGGTTCCGCACGATGCGCGAGAGCGAGACGTGCACGATGTCACTGGTGCGCGCTTCGTCGGGCCGAGGTTGGGTCGCGGTCGGCGCCGGCCCGAGGCGCGGGGTTGCCGGCTGCGGCGGCGCCTGGTGCGACGTCGAGGTCGGAGCCGCGTGGGTCTGCTGTGGCATGGGCGGCGTTGCCGGCTGCGCGGTCGTGTGCGGTGACGGCGGTGACGGCGGTGACGGCGGTGCTGTCGGCATCGGTGTCGGAAGCGGCGAGATCGGCACCTCCTGATTCACTTCAGCCGGGATCAGTGCTTCCAAACCTCTTCCGAGCGCTTTTCTAGCCACGTTCGATCACCTCTTTCGCCAGGTTCATGTAGCTCATGGAGCCTGCGCATCCTGGGTCGTAGACCACGACCGGTTTGCCGAAACTCGGCGCCTCCGACAGGCGCACGTTGCGCGGGATCACGGTCCGATAGACCCGCTCCGCGAAGAACCGTCTCGTCTCCTCGAGCACCTGCTGGGAGAGGTTGAGCCGGTTGTCGAACATGGTGAGCAAGACGCCCTCGATCTGGAGCGTCGGGTTCAGTCCCTGTTGAACGAGCCGAATCGCGCCGAGCAGATGGCTCAGCCCTTCGAGCGCGTAGTACTCGCACTGGACGGGAACGAGAACGGACTTCGCCGCGGTGAGCGCGTTCAGGGTGAGGAAGCCGAGCGAGGGTGGCGCGTCGATGAGGATGATGTCGTACTTCTCCTCGACCGCCGCGAGCGCCTCCTTCAGCCGGTATTCCCGGCGAGGCACGTCCACCAGTTCCACTTCCGCACCCACCAGGCGCTGGCCCGAAGGCACCAGTTGAAGTCCGGCAACTTCGGTATCGATGGTGACGTCCGACAGCGGAACGCCGCCGGTCAACACCTCGTATATTCCGCGCTGAACCTTGATGCTTGGATAGCCGAGGCCGCTCCCCGCGTTTCCTTGCGGATCGAGATCCACGAGGAGCACGCGCTTTCCGCTGAGGGCGAGCGCCGCCGCGAGGTTCACTGCCGTGGTTGTCTTGCCGACGCCGCCCTTCTGGTTCGCGACTGCTACCGTCCTGGTCATGAATCTCCCTGGTCTGTTGCGAGTGGGGCCGCGGGTCGCGAAACACGGTCTCGCGAGGCGCCCAAGTCTAGGCGAGGACGCTCGGTTCGCGCCAACGGATTCTATGTTTCACGTGAAACACATTGGTAAGCTGATGTGGTTTGGTTTGTTATTGGCGCGATTTTGCGAAGTTTGTTTCGCGGGCCATGCGGGCTCGGGCCGCGCTGGCGGGCCAGGCTTCGAGCAGGACTGGATGTTCCACGTGAAACATTCGAGATGCATGCATACATCGCAATCATTCACAGATATTTACACGGCATATCCTGGCGCGCCGCCGCGAGCGACCCTGGCGGTGAAGTGCGCGTAGATTGCGTGTGTCCGATTGTCCACGCCGGTCAGACGCGATGGTGGCGGCCGAAGCGGAGCCGAGCTGCGAGCTGTGCCCACACACTCGCGAGACCCAAGGATGGGGAGCGGCGACAGAGGTGCGGCGGCAGGCGCCGCGGGACTCGAGGTCCTCGGCTCGCGGCCACGTGACTGCGCGATCGTGATCGGGACCCGAATCGCCTCGTGGAACGGCTCCACGTGGACGACTCGCGACGAGCCGCGCCTGGTAAATCGCAATTTTTCGGTGGCTTGGCGGGATGTTTCACGTGAAACATCCCGCATGTTCCACGTGAAACATAGTCGAGGCATCCAGGGCGGGAGCGCGGAGTGAAGTTCTGTCGCGCTCCCGGCGTGCAGTCCCTGGCAGCAGAGTGGAGGGGCGTTGGTGAGGGGCGTTGGTGATGAGAACGTTCAGCCGCCGCCGGCCCGACGCGGTCAGACGTCGCCGACGAGGAGTCTCCCGCCGAACGCGCCCTCGACCTCGACTCCCGAGCGCCCGGTCGCGGCGAGCGCTGCCGCGAGGGCCGCACGGTCGATCCCCGAGCCCAGGAAGTAGACCCACCGCGCGCCGGGCCGGCAGGAGGCGCCGGCCTCATCGATCAGAGCGGCCGGATCCGCGACCGCTCTCATGAAGAGCGCGTCGTAGACCGGCCCGCACTTCTGGACGTGCTCCTCCAGGCGCTCGCAGAGAACCCGGACGCGCCGCCCCAGCCCCAGCTGTCGGACCGCCCGCTCGAGGAATGCGGCCTTTCGCTCGCGCGATTCGAGGAGCAGGACACGTGAGCTCGGCCAGGCGATCGCGAGTGGGATCCCGGGGAGTCCGCCGCCGCTACCAATGTCGAGACACTCCTCGGGCGCATCCTGGAACTGGGAGAGCGAGTTCAGCGAGTCGAGGATGTGACGCGTGTAAATCGAGGCGCGATCGCCTTTCCCAATGAGCGCCAGGGTGGGAATCCGCTCGTAAAGAAGCAGTGCGTACTCATCCAGCTTCGAGATCGTCGCGGCATCGAGGGGGGTTCGATCGTGCCGGGACGCGAGCCGAGCGAGGAACTCGGCCCGGTCCTGCCTCAACTCCTCGGGAGTGGCGTCGGGACCCGGCGACCGCTCGCCGGCGCTACTCGCGCCGGCCGGCGACTCGCGCGGCTTCCGCCGGTCCGGCGTCCCGCTCTCTCCGTTCCCGCTCGGCATAGACGGCTAGGACCGAAACATCGGCCGGCGATATCCCGGAGATTCGGGACGCCTGGGCGACCGTTCGCGGACGGAGGCCGCGCAACTTCTCGCGCGCTTCGCGGGAGAGTTCGGCGAGCGGCTCTTCGAAGAGCCTTTCGGACAAGAGCAACGATTCATGTCGAGCCGATCGCTCCACGGTTCGATGCTGGCGCTCGATGTACCCCTCGTAGCGCGCTTCGACGATCGCCGACTCTACCGCTCCGCTCTCGAGATCGGCAAGCAATGGGAGCGCCATCGCGTCGTCCATCCCGATCGAATCGCCGCGGAGCGCCTGCGCCAGCGTCGCCGGCGTGGAGCGGTCGGGCAGATCCGCGCGCACGCTCTTCAGTCGCCGCCTCGCCTCTTGGCGATCCGAGCCTCGGCGGCGGAGCGTCCGTCGCTCCTCGGCGTCGAGTGTTCCGAGCCGTTCCGCGTGCGCGGCCAGTCGCTCGTCCGCGTTGTCCTGCCGCAAGAGAAGCCGATGCTCGGCGCTCGAGGTGAACATCCGGTACGGCTCCTCCGTTCCCTTGACGACTAGATCGTCAATGAGCACAGCCATATACGCCTCATGTCGCCCCGGCGTCCATGGCGCGTCGCCTCGAAGCGCGAGGGCCGCGTTGATCCCGGCCCAGAGTCCCTGGGCCGCGGCCTCCTCGTATCCCGACGTTCCGTTGATCTGGCCGGCGAGGTAGAGCCCCGCCACGGGGCGCGTCTCGAGCGTCTGCTTCAATTGCGTCGGCGGGACGAAGTCGTACTCCACCGCGTAGCCGGGGCGGAGAAGACGCGCCGACTCGAGGCCCGGAATCGTGGCGAGGATCTCCGCCTGCACTTCTTCCGGAAGGCTGGTCGAGAGGCCGTTCACATAATAGTCGGCGGTCTCGCGCCCTTCGGGCTCGAGGAAGATCTGGTGCGACGGCTTGTCCGCGAAGCGAACCACCTTGTCCTCGACCGAAGGGCAGTAGCGTGGGCCGATGCCGCGGATCTTCCCCGTGTAGAGCGGCGAGCGGTGGAGATTCTCGCGGATGACCCGATGCGTCGCTTCGGTCGTGGCCGTGAGATGGCAGAGGATCTGCTCCACGTCCAGCGACTCCGTGAAGTGGGAGAAGGGGCGCGGCGGATCGTCGCCTTCCTGCGGCTTCAGGCGCGAGAAGTCGATCGAGTCGCGATGGAGCCGCGGCGGCGTCCCCGTTTTCAGGCGCACCAGGCGGAAGCCGAGCTCGAGGAGCGAATCGGAGAGCCCGCGCGCCGGCGCTTCGCCGACGCGCCCGCCCGCGACGGTGCGATCGCCCACGTGGAGCACGCCGTTCAGGAACGTGCCCGGCGTCACGATGACCGCGTCCGCCTCGAGCACGCGTCCGTCCGCGAGAGTGACGCCGCGCACGCGTCCGCCCGCGATCACGAACGAGGAGACCTGGCCCGACACCAGCGAGAGCCCCTCGGTCGCGTCGAGATGGGCGCGCACCGCGGCCCGGTAGAGCGCCTTGTCCTCCTGCGCGCGCGGCGACCAGACGGCGGGACCGCGGCCACGGTTCAGCATCTTGAATTGGATTCCGGCGCGGTCCGCCATCCGGCCCATGATGCCGCCCATGACGTCGATCTCACGGACGAGGTGTCCTTTCGCGAGGCCCCCGATCGCGGGATTGCAGGGCATGTGGGCGATCGCGTCGAAGTTCATCGTGACGAGCGCCGTCTCGACTCCGAGACGCGTCGCGATGCAGGCGGCCTCGCACCCGGCGTGACCCGCGCCGACGACCACGAGCGGGAATCGGTTCCTCACGCGCGCCTCACTTGCCGATGCAGAAGCGCTGGAAGATCGCCGCCACCACCGCGTCGTCCACGCCGCGCCCAACGATTTCGCCCAGCGCGCGCCGCGCCTCGGTGAGATCGACGGCGGCGAGATCGTAGGGAATTTCCTCGGGAGAGAGCCCGGCGCCCGAGGGCCCGGGCGAGGCCCCTGCGAGCGCGGCCCCCGCGGGCGAGGCCACGGCCCCCGCCGCCCCCACGGATACGGCTCCCGCGACGCCGCGTAGCAGCCCCCCGGCCCGGTCGAGCGCCGCGAGCGCGTCGCGCAGCAGGCTTTCCTGCCGCGCGCTCGTGGTGGGAATCTCGTCGCCCGACGAGACAGGCGATTCCGCCACCGCCGCGCGCATCGCGGCCACCAGCGCCGCGACGCCGCCGGCCCGCACGGCGACGCTCTTCACCACGACCGCGCGGCCCAGCGCTCCGGGCAACCCCACAGGCATCGCGTCGCCGCCGACCAGGTCGCTCTTGTTCCACGCGACGATCGTCGGGATCCCCTCCACGAGCCGCGCGCTCTCCGCCGCGCCGGCGTCGGGGCGGGTGGAATCGAGCACGACGATCGCGAGGTCGGCCGCTTCGGCCGCGCGCTCGGCGCGCTCCACGCCGAGGCGCTCCACGCGATCCGCGGCGTCGCGCACCCCGGCCGTGTCCGTGAGGCGAAGCTCCACACCCTCGAGCCAGATCGACGCCTCGATCGTGTCGCGCGTCGTCCCCGGCTCCTCGCTCACGATCGCGCGATCGTATCCGACCAGCGCGTTCAGGAGGCTCGACTTCCCGACGTTCGGCGCTCCGACGATCGCGACGCGCCAGCCCTCCTCCCGCCGCCGCGCCGAGGGGAGCCGATCGAGCCAGTCGCGCACGACGCCGGCCATCGCGTCGCAGCGCGCGGCCAGGGCGCGGACATCGGCCGCCTCGCGCACGTCGCCCGGGAAGTCGAGGCGCGACTCCACCTCCGCGAGCACCGTCACCAGGTCCGCGTCGAGCGACGCCACGCGGCGCGAAAGCTCGCCGCCCAGGGTCGCCTCCGCGGCGCGAAGCGCGCGGTCGGAGCGCGCGCGGACGACCGCCGCGACCGCCTCGGCCTGAGCCAGGTCGAGCTTCCCGTTTCGATACGCGCGCTCCGTGAACTCGCCGGGGCGCGCGGGGCGCGCGCCGGACGCGATCAGGGATTCCAGGACGGCGCGGGGAACGGCCGGTCCGCCGTGCGAGGAGATCTCGACGACGTCTTCGCCGGTATAAGAGTGGGGCGCGCGGAAGATCGAGAGGAGGACCGTGTCCAGCGCCGGGCCGCCGCTCGCCACGAACTCCCCGAAAAGAATCCGGTGCGACTCGCTATCGATCGGGGAACGCTTGCCGCGGAAGTGGCGCGCGGCGATCGCTAGGGCGTCAGGACCGCTGAGGCGCGTGACCGCGAGGGCGGCGTCGCCGGTCGCCGTGGCGATGGCGACGATGGTGTCGTCGTGGGGCATGGCCGCTTCGTTTCGGACCGGCGTCGGCCGAGCCCGACGCGGCAAAGGGGCCCGCCACCGCTACTCCTTGGGCGTGGCGCGGCGGACGATGACCCGCTTGTAGTAGCCGTCGCCCACCGTGACGGTCTCGAGGCCGGGGGTCTCGGCCACTTCGAGGTGGACGATGCGCCGCTCGGAAGCGGGAAGCGGATCGGTGGTCGCCTCGGGGGCGCCGCGGAGGACCTCTTCGGCCAGCTCGCGGGCCATCGTGCGGAGGCCTTCGATCTGCTTGTCGCGGAATCCCGCGACGTCCACCTCGAGGCGAGGGGGCGCCGAGTCGGGCATCCGCGAGCGGATCATGCGGGTCAGGATGTGCTGGAGCGCGGCGAGCGTCTCTCCGTCGGGTCCGATCAGGAGCGAGTCGAATTCGCCGGCGTTCACGCCGACGCGGATGCCGTGCTTCGACTTGGAGGCGGCCGCCTCCGCGCCGGGGAACTGCATCGCCTTCAGGAGCCCGCCGGCCAGTTCGCCCACCATCGTCACCATCACCTCCGTGAGGAGGGAGGGGTCGAGCGGCGGAGGGGGCGGTCCGAAGTCGCGCGGCTCGGCGCGATGGGAGACCCCGCGCGGCTCCCGATGGTCGCGGTGCTCGCGGCGCGAGTCGTCGTAGCGGCGCTCGCGTGCGGGCGCGCGACCGGCGCCGTCGGGCGCGGCCTGCGGGTCGCGGCGGCGGACCTTCACCTTCACGGGCCGGAATCCGAGGCTCGACGATTCCGAGGAGCCGGGATCGACCATATCGATCGCGATCTCGCGAGGGGTGAGGCCGAGGCGCGCGCACGCGGCGGCGATGGCCTCCTCGAACGAGCGAGCTTCGATTTCGATGGCGTCGTCGGTGATCGGCTGGTCCATGGGTTGGTCCCCGCTGTCGCTACGATGAGGTGGCGGCCATGTGGCGGTCGTCCACGTAGTTCACCCACTGCTGCTGGAGGGCGGAGAGGACGTTGTTGACCGTCCAGTAGAGGATCACGCCCGAGGGAAGAGTATACATGAAGAAGAGCATCATCACCGGCATCACCATCATGATCGGCTTCTGCGCGGGATCGGTCGGCGTGAGCGCCTGCATCCAGAAGGTGCTCAGCGTCATGAGGATCGGCATCAGCGAGAGGGGGAGCGGTCCGAGCATCATCAGGACGTCGGGCGCCGAGAGGTCGGTGATGTGGCCCATGAAGTGCGCCGCGCGCAGCTCCACCGCGTTCAGGAAGACGTTGTAGAGCGCGAAGAAGAAGGGGATCTGCAGGAGCATCGGGAGGCACCCGCCGAGCGGGTTCACCTTGTGCTCCTTGTAGAGCGCCATCACCGCCGTGTTCATCTTCGCCGGGTCGTCTTTGTACTTCGTCCGGAGCTCGTTCATGCGCGGCTGGAGCCGGTGCATGATCTTCATCGTGCGGAGGCTCGACTGGGTGAGCGGATAGAAGACGACCTTCGTCGCGAGGCTCAGGAGGATGATCCCCACGCCGTAGTTCGGGATCCATTGATACAGGAGGAGGAGGCACTTCAGGAGGAACTTGCTGATCGGCTCGAGCCAGGACCAGCCGAAGTTCACCAGGCGCTCCATCCCCGATCCGACGCCGACCAGGGTGTCGAAGTGGATGGCGCCGGCGTAGAGCCGCGCGTGGCGCACCACTTCCGAGCCGGGCGTGGCCGCGCCCGTCAGCCAGGCGCTCGACGTCGCGTCGGCGGCCGGCAGGAACGCCACCTGATCCGCGGAGAGTGAGTCGGGGATGAGCGCGGCGACGAAGTACTTGCTCCGGTCGCCCGCCCAGCGGACGTTTCCGGTCTCGAGCTTCGCGCCTTCCTTGCCGAGCCCCTTCTCGTCGTACGCGAGGAGCTTCTCGCCGAGGAGCGCCGTTCCCTTCAGCTCGTGCGTCTTCGCGAACTGCTCGGTCAGGGGAAGGGGGCTCGCCCAGCCGAAGCGATAGCGGATCGGGCCGAGGCTCGCCGGCGCCGAGACCCGGATCTCGAGATCGAGGAGCGACGGGTCGCGGTCGAGGCGATAGGTCTTTCGGACGCGGACGCCGCTCGAATCGAGGGCCTCGAAGGCAACCAGGCCCCGCATCCGCTCGTACTCCACCACCTGAAAGGGCGCGTTCGTGAAGTCGAAGGTCGTGTTCCCGGCGGAGACGACAACATGCATCGCGCTCCCGCCGAGGCGGACGAGGTCCACGGGCCCCTTGGTGAGCGGGTTCTTGTATCCGGGCAGGGTCCACGAGGTGACGGCGCCGCCCTGCGTCGAGAGGGTCGCGTGGAACGCCTTCGTCTCGAGGCGGTGCTCCTCGACCGGGGACGCGGCGATCCGCATGGCCACGCGGCTCTCGCCCCCGAGGGTCGGGGCGCCGACCACCGAGCTCGACGGGGCCGCGGCCGTCGAGCCGCCGGCCGGCGGCGTCGCCGTGGCCGCTCCGGTCCCGGCCGCGCTTCCGGCGGCGCCGGGCGCGGCGCTGCCTGCAACTCCCGCGACGCCGCCCGAATCGGCCGTCGGAGTGGTCGGGACGGGCTGGCGTTGACGCGACCGCTGCGACCACCAGATGGAGTCGACCAGCAGGACGCCCAGGATCAGGAAGATCGCGATCAGTGTTCGCTTGTCCATGAACCTTCGACCTCGCCCCCCTCAAGGGACCGGGTCGTAACCTCCTGGATGAAAGGGATGGCAGCGCAGGATCCGGCGCGCGGTAAGCCACAGGGCTTTGAGCAGGTGATGGCGGCGGAGCGCTTCTTCCGCGTAGGCGGCGCAGCTCGGCTCGAAACGGCAGGACTTGGGCAGCGCGGGCGAGACGACCTTGCGATACCCGCGCACGAGGAAAAGAAAGGCGGCGGTCACCGGCGCTCCATTCCGAGCAGGCGTTCCATCTCGACCGATACCTCCGCGAACCGGGACCGGGCGCAGGCCGCCCGGGCGATCCAGATCCGCCAGCGCGGCTCCTCGCGGCGCTCGTCGGGCACGGCCCGAAACGCCTCGCGCAAGAGCCGCTTCGCGCGATTCCGCTGCACGGCGCCCCCGACCTTCCGGCTCGCGACGTACGCGACCCGTCCGTGGTCTTCCTTCCGGGCGAGACTCACGAGCGTCATCAGAGGGCCGTGGATGGACTTGCCGGACGCATACACCTCGCGGAACTGCCATCCCTGGCGGAGACGGCGATCGTACGGACTGACCGCGCCTGCCATGGATTCTTCGTCCGGTGGAAGCGCGTTAGGGCGTCAGGCGCTTGCGGCCGCGCGAACGGCGGCGAGCCAGGACGGCGCGACCGCCCCGGGTGCTCATGCGCGACCGGAATCCGTGGACCTTCTTCCGGCGGCGATTGTGCGGTTGAAAGGTGCGCTTCACTTCGCAAAGCCTCGGTCTAGGGTGGATCGACAGGTCAAAGCACGAGCCCCGGAGTCTATCGGAGGGGGTCGCGCGGGGTCAACGTGGTTCTCGCAAGCCGGTTCCCCGCCGCCCCCGCGGGCGTCAACCGGTGTCGCCAACATTTTCGTTGCGACCCCTCGAACGCCGGGCGTACATTGCGCCCCTCGCAGACCCCAGGCGCTACAGGCAGGTGGCGCCTTGGGCCTGCCCGAGTCCGCTCTCCCTTGCGCGCACCGCGCGCCCAGCTTCACCGGAGTAATGAATGCTGTGACCGGCCACGGCCGACGTCCGATCAATTTGGGGCGTAACGTCGCACACGCGCGCACGTTACGCCCCTTTTGACTTGTGGATAAGTATGTGGATAATGCGTGGAGAGGATGTGTAGACATGGGGATGGCACGATGATCGAGACGATGGTCGCCACGGACGTTTGGGATCGCGCTTTGACTCGCATCCAGGCCAATCTTTCCAGCCAGACGTACGAGACCTGGTTCCGCGCTCTCGCGCCCATGGAGTTCGATGGCCGCACGCTCCTGCTGGAGGTCCCGAGCCCGTTCTACGTGGACTGGCTCGACCAGCACTACCGCGCGCTCATCGAAACGTCGCTCACGGCGGTGACCGGGCAGTCGGCGGGCGTCTCGTTCCAGGTCCGGTCCGAGGGCGAGAGCGCCGACGAGGCGCCGGCGCACCACGCGCGATCGCGCGCGCCATCGCGCGACGAGAGCCACCTGATCCCCCAGAACACGTTCGACACGTTCATCGTCGGAAGCGGGAATCAGTTCGCGCACGCGGTCTGCCAGGCGGTCGCCATGAGCCCCGGCACGCGCTACAACCCGCTCTTCCTGTACGGCGGCGTGGGGCTCGGCAAGACGCATCTCATGCACGCCATCGGGCACCAGGTGCGGCTCCTGAAGCCGGGCGCGCGGATCTTCTTCGTCTCGGCCGAGAAGTTCATGAACGAGATGATCTACTCGATCCAGCACGCCACGACGCTCCAGTTCAAGAGCCGCTACCGCACCGCCGACGTGCTCCTCATCGACGACATCCAGTTCCTCGCGGGGAAGGAGTCGACGCAGGAGGAGTTCTTCCACACGTTCAACGCGCTCCACGACGGAAAGAAGCAGATCGTCCTGACGAGCGACGGCCCGCCGAATTCGATGACGGCCCTCCAGGAGCGGCTGGTGTCCCGCTTCACGTGGGGCGTGGTGGCCGACCTGCAGGCGCCCGACCTCGAGACGCGCGTCGCGATCGTGAAGAAGAAGGCCGAAATGCAGGGGCGGAATCTCCCGAACGAGATCGCGCTCCTCCTCGCGAGCAACATCAAGACGAACATCCGCGACCTGGAAGGGTCTCTGGCGCGGCTCCTCGCGTTCTCCGATCTGACCAATCAGCCCCTGACCGTCGAGTTCGCGCAGGAGATCCTCCGCGACCAGATCAAGCCCGACCTCCATCGCGTGGAGGTCCACGACATCCAGCGGCTGGTGGCGCGGCGCTTCAACGTCACCGACGAGTCGCTCCGCGGCAAGCGCCGCACCGACACGATCGCGTTCCCGAGGCAGATCGGCATGTACATCACCCGGACCATCACCGATCTCTCGCTCGCCGAGATCGGCGCCAAGTTCGGGGGGCGCGACCATACGACCGTGCTTCACGCCTGCCAGAAGATCGAAGGGCTGATGGCGAACGACAAGGAAGTCCGGAAGACGGTCGAGGAGCTGATGGGGACGCTGAACGGGTAGGCTGGGCGACGTGCCCGATTCCAGTCCCGCGCCCGATCCCGCATCCGAATCGCCGCGTTCTTCGGCGGAACCGCCGCGCCCGGAGGTTCTCCAGATTCTCCTGGAGAATCACCGGGCGTTTCTCTCGTTCCTCGAGCGCCGCGTGGGCGATCGCGCCGCGGCGGAGGACATCCTCCAGGACGCGTTCGTGCGCGGCATGGAGCGCGCCGGGCAGCTCCGCGACGGAGAGGCGGCGGTGGCGTGGTTCTACCGCCTCTTGCGGAACGCCGTCGTGGATCGCTGGCGGCGCGGCGCCGCCGCGGGCCGCGCCCTCGAGGGCTTCGCCGCCGAGATGGAGGTCGCGTCCGAGCCCCCTCCCGAGATCGCGAACGAGATCTGCGCCTGCGTCGGCCGCCTGGCCGCGGCTCTGAAGCCGGAGTACGCCGAGGCCCTACGCAGGATCGAGGTGGACGGGATGGCCGTGAAGGACTACGCGGCCGAGGTGGGGATCACGGCGACGAACGCCGGCGTGCGGATCTTCCGGGCCCGGGAAGCCCTCCGGCGCGAGGTCGAGCGTTCCTGCCGCACCTGCGCCACCCACGGTTGCATCGACTGTACGTGCGGGGGTGAATCGGGCGCGCCCGGGGTGTAATGCCACGCTCGGCGCCGCGTCAGCCTTTGTGAACCGAGGGCCATCCCGCCCCGAACCGCGAAGGAGGACCGCCGTGAACCACGCCCATCACGAATCCCACGAAGGACACGCCGGCCACGGGCCCGGACACACCGCGCCCGGCCGGCCCGCGCCGAGCCACCCTGGCCACGCTGCCATGTCCTTGAATCGCATCGCCTTCCTGGCGACCCTCCAGTCCGTACTTCGTCAAGCTGGCGATCGATGAGGGGATTGGCAAGAATGATATTGTTGCTTTGCGCAATATTGCTCTCATCTATTTTGGCGTTTCCGTGATCCAGGTACTGACGAACATCGCACGTGTGCGGGTGATGTCGCGCGTAGGGCAGCATGTGTTATATGACGTCCGCATGGCCATGTTTAACCATTTGCAGAAGCTTTCTCTGAGTTTCTATAACCGT
>DATIQI010000270.1:0-14895 GCA_035470985.1 Acidobacteriota bacterium | reverse complement strand
GGTCCCCTCGACGCCGGCGGAACCGGCCTGCGCGCGATCGCCGAGCGAGAGGCTTCGATTCGCGTGGCGAGTCCCATGGGGAACGGCGAGCTCTGGACCGCCGCCTATGCTTGGCGGCAGGAGCGTCCGAGGGCGTCCGTGACGCTGGAGGTTCCGTCTCCCAGAGGCCGTCCCGGGATTTGGCGGGTGGAGGGCTTCTGGGAGCGACAGGCGTACGCGGATGAGGCGCCGCCGGGCGCGGAGGGCGCGAACCTCCCGATCGTGACGCGCGAAGAGCGCCGGCGCTCCTCGCTCTCCTTTTCGGACTGGATCTCCTCGGACATCCGACTCGGCGCGGGCGCCGCGCTGGACAAGTTCTCCGGCCGGGGCTCGCATCTCGCCTTCGAGAGCGCGGTCGAAGCGCTTCCCGCGGGCGATCGCCTGACATTGACCGTGCGGATCGCGCACTGGACGAGCCTCGACGGCGGGCGGCCGTTCGTCGCGGGCGACTTCCTCGCTCTCTGGAGTTCGGGCCGCTTCGAGGAAGGGGGCTGGCTCGCGCGCGCGGGAATCTCCCGAGCGAGTTCCGGAGCGCCGCTGGCGCTCTGGCCCGGCGCCGGCACGGGACGCGGCCGCGAACCGCTCCTGCGAGCCCATCCCCTGCTGGACGACGGAGTGATGTCCGGCCGCGCGTTCGGGCGAACGCTCGTACACTGCGGCATCGAGCGGCGCTCGTGGGCCTGGACGATGAAATCGCTGCGTCTCGGCTGGGCGCTCTTCGTGGACGGCGCGAGGTCGTGGGACGGTCTTCGATCGGGAGATGATCCGTGGCAGACGGACGGCGGCGCGGCGATCCGGCTCGCGGGATTGGGAACTCGAGGCGAGATTCGTGTTACCGCGGCGCACGGGTTCGGGGACGGGAGTTCCGCCGTGACGGTGGGTTGGGAGTTGCGCTAGCCGTACGAGGCGATCCTCGTCGTGGCCAGGAGCACCCGAAGATCCGCATCCCCCCGGAACGAATCGAATCGCGGATCCACCGCCACGGCCACCAGCCAGTGGGCGCGCTCCTTCACGGCCCGCTCCAGCCAGGTCGCGGCCGTCTCCTTCTCACCGAGCGCGAAATACGCCCACGCCATCTCGAGCGGATCGACGAATCGCGCCGGCGACTTCGCCTCCAATTCCGCAAGCACCTTCCGCGCCTCGCCTTCGCGGCCGGCGAGGGCGTGCGCCCAGGCCAGCGTCGGGTAGCAGATCAGCAGACCCTTCGACACCTCGATCGCCCGCGTCACCGACGCCACCGCCTCGTCGTAGCGCCCCTCCAACCCGAGCGACCAGGCCGCCCACCAGTGCGCCACGTGGAACTCGGGGTCGAAGTCGGTCGCCTTCCGGTACTCGCGGATCGCGAACTCGTAATCGCGCCGGAAGTAGCCGGTCCAGCCGTGGCTCATGGTCACGATGGACGAGAGGGGATCGAGCGCCTGCGCGCGGCTGATCGACTCGTAGGCCTCCTCGTTCCGAGCCTGGAACAGGAGCACGTTCGAGTACCACAGATAACCGATCGAGTACTGGGGATCCAACTCGATCGATCGTTTGAATTCTCCTTCGGATTTCGCGAAGTCCCAGTCGTAATAGAGATGAACGTACGCGAGCGCGGAATGGGCCGGAGCCCAGTTGGGGTCGAGCGCGATCGCACGCTCCGCCGCGATCCGCGCGCGGGGGAAGCAGTCCGCGGGAGCGGCCATCGCGAAGAAGCCCATCAGGTCGTACGCGGTCGCGAGGCCCGCGTAGGCCGGGGGATACATCGGATCGAGCTCGATGGCGCGGCGGAGGTATTCGATGCCGCGGCGCATGCTCTCCTCGGTCCGCCGCCCGATGATCTGGCGGCCGCGGAGGACGGCGTCGTACGCTTCGGGGTTCACGGCCTGGCTTCCCATCCCGTGGGGGAATCCCGAGGCCGGCGTGACCGGAACCGAGGAGGGTGTGGAGGAGGGCGCGGCGCTCGAGGGCGCCGCGGTCACCGCGGCCGGCCGCGCGCCGCCCGCCTGATAACCGACCCGCACCCCCGCCTTCAGCGCTTCCTTCAACGCCGCGGCGCTCTCGAACCGCCCCGCCGCCTCCTTCTCCAGGCAGCGCATGACCACGCCGTCCAGCCACAAGGGCACGCCGGCCCGTCGCGACGACGGCGCCGCCGCCTTCTTGTGCAGGATCTCCCCGATCAGCGCCGCCTGGACGTCCGCGTCGAACGGCCTCACGCCGGCCGCCAGTTCATAGAGCAGCACTCCGACCGCGTAGAGATCCGTCCGCGCATCGGCCTTCTTCCCGAGCAGCTGCTCCGGCGCCATGTAGGGAAGCGTGCCGGTCAGGACATTCATCGCGGTCAGCGTCTCGGTGGTCACCGACGCCGCCGACGACGAACGCAGCGCCGCGAGCCCGAAGTCCAACACCTTCACCCAGCCCTTCGACGTGATCAGCACGTTCTCGGGCTTCAGGTCGCGGTGAACGACGCCCTGCTCGTGCGCCTCTTCCAGCGCCTCGGCCACGGCGACCCCGATCTCGGCGACCTCCTCGACCGGCAGGGATCCCTCGCGCAAGCGCTCGCGCAAGGTCCGCCCGCGGACCAGCTCCATCACCAGGAAGTCGGTCCCGCCCTCGCTTCCGAAGTCGTGGATCGTCCCGATATGCGGGTGGCTCAGGCGCGACAAGGCCAACGCCTCGCGGCGGAACCTCAGACGCGCCGTATCGTCGAGCGCGCCCGCGGGGAGCACCTTCACCGCGACGTCGCGCTCCAGCCGCTCGTCGCGGGCGCGATAGACGACGCCCATCCCGCCCGAGCCGATTTCTTCGACGAGTTGGTAGTGCGAGAGCCTCGTGCCGATCATGAGGTCCGCATTGTAACCCAAACCGGGCCGCGGACTTGACAATCCTACCTCCCGACCTCGCCACCGTGCCGCCCGCCGTCGTGTCGAGACGGCCCCGTTCATCCCGCGGCAAACAACCGGCAGGGAGCGTCCGCACGCAACCAGTCCCAAGCGACCCGCCGCGTCCGCCCAACGGCTCCCGCCCCAACCAGGCCCCGATTCCCTCGAGTTCAGCGCCCCCTGAGCCGCCGCAACGCCTCCTCGTCCGTCGGTTCGATCGCGAGAAGGGCGCGGAGGTGCTGCTCCGCCTCGATCCGGCGCCCGGACTGGGCCAGCAGGTCCGCGAGAACGCGCCGTGCCGCTACCAGGTCCGGATCCAGCGCGACGGCCTTTCGCGCCGCCTCGATGCCCGCCGCCACGTCCCCCGCCCGGGCCGATACGAGCGCGTACTCGACGTGACCCATCGGGTGGCGATCGTAGTGGCGCAGCGCCATTCGATCCAACTCCGCGGCGAGCGCGATGTTCCCGACCGAGAGGTACTGACCCGCCAAGTCCCAGTATTGTGCGAACACACGGGCGCGGAGATTCTCGTTCCACGGCGCCAGCGCGACGGCCCGCTCCATCTGCTCGACCGCGACCCGGGGCGAGCCGCGCCGGTGAAGCGTGCGGCAGCCGGCCAAGTAGGCGCTCTCCGCGGCGTGCGCCGCCCTCAGCAGCGCCTCGTCGTTCCATTCGGCAGGCCGTGTCGATCGGCGCGGACGCGAGGGACGGCGCACGCGCCACAAGAACTCGAAGTTTTCTGCCATTCTCGCGCGGCTGGGACGTGCGTAGTCGTCCGGCGCGTAGAATTCGTACCGGGGGTGGGCCAGCGAATTGACGGGCTCTCCCGCGAGAGCCGCCCGGAGGGTGGCACCGTCCGTCCAGTACTGGGCCAGGATCGACTCGGGCGTTCGCAGGCCATAGCGCGCGAGCCCGTCGAAGGCGGATGAATCGGAGGCCAGCCGCCCGGCGATCCGCTCGAGATCGAGCGGGATCGGCGTGGCGGCGCCGACGAGGATCGTGTTGCTCGTGCCGCTGAAAACCGCCGGCCCGAAGTACCAGAGCTGCACGTGAGGAAAGGTCTCCGAGAACGTCTTGAGGACCATCCGGTACTGCCGGGGCGGCAGCTCCGTCGGAACCCACTGGATCACGAGTCCGCCGGGCTTCAACCGGCCCGCGATCAGGCGGTAGTAGTCGCGCGAGTACGAGAAGCCGTTCGAGGCGAACTCGTCGGCCGTCTTCTCGTCGGCGGAAACCACGTGGTAGCTCGCGTTCGTGGTTCGTAGGTGATTGGCCACGTCGTCGACCACGATCCCGACGGAGGCGTTCGCGGCCACTCGCTTGCGTTCCGCATCGAACCAACCGGCGCCTTCGACGACCGTGGGCTCGATCTCGACGCAGACCACGCGTTCGACCTTCGCGTGCCGGGAACTCTCCGCGACGAGGAGTCCCGATCCGAGCCCGACCGAGAGTTCCGCGGAAACGTCGTCCAGGAGGACTTTGGGCAGGTGCGCCAGGATCTGTTGCTTGTAGTCCGTGACGCCCGTTCCTCCGATCGTCACGCCGTCCACGGTCATGAACTTCTCCCGCGTGTCGAGGTTCAGGAGCACCGCGGTCGTGGCCGAAGGTCCGTCCCGCTCGTACAGAACCCGGTAGCGCGGGCCGGGCAGCGTGAGGGGGAAGCGGAAGTCGAAGGGCATCACGCCGGCGAAGATCGCGGCCGCGACCAACGCGGCCGGCAGCCCCCAGCGAAGCGATTTCACGGCTCGCGCCCGGGCGCCCAGCGCCACGAACCCGACGAGCAGATTTCCGAGCGCCAGGATCAAGATCGCGGTTCGCAAGCCCAGCCATTGGATCAGGAGGAGCCCGGGGAGGATGGCGCCCAGCACGTTTCCCACCGTGTTGATGGCGTAGACCCGGCCGACGCTCGCCCCGGCTTCCTGGACGCTTCGCACGCCGATGCGGCCCGCGAGCGGGAAGGTCGCCCCGATCAAGGCCGCCGGAACGAGCATCACCAGGAGCGCGACGCCGAATCGCAGGAACGAGAGGGTCCAGAAGTCGCCGAATCCACCCCACGCGCGGGCGCGGATCGCGTCCGGTTCCAAGGCCGAGAAGAGGAACGGCATGGCCGTGGACGCGGTGGCGGCGATCGCGATCTGGATCCAGCCGAACGTCGCCACGATGTCGAGCTTTCGCCGCAACGCGATTCGGATCAGGTAGCCGCCAAGCGCGATGCCGGAAAGAAAGGCCACGAGCGTCGTGGTGACCGCATACGTCGAGTTGCCGATCACGAAGTGGAGGCAGCGGGTCCAGAGGACTTCGTAGGCGAAAGAAGCCGAACCCGAGACGCCGATGCCCGCGAGAACGATCCGGTACGTCGCGACGGAGACGGTTGCCGGCTCCGGCTCGGGGGGCTCCGGGGGGCGGTCGGGTCGAACCGGCCCGCCGATGGGATCCGATCGCCGCTTCGACGCAATATACGCGATCGCGGCCACCGCGAGATTTCCCGCCACCGCGGTCGCGGCCGCCCCGTGAATGCCGAAGGCCTGGATCAGGAAGAACCCGGCGACGAAGGCGCCCGTGACCGCGCCGAGCGTGTTGATCGCGTAAAGCGTGCTGAGGCCGGCCCCGACCGCCGAGCCGCCCCCGATGGCAAATCGAGCGAGAACCGGAAGCGTGGCGCCCATGAGCGCCGTCGGGATCGCGATGAGACCGAACGCGATGGCGAAACGCGCGACGGCGAGCGCCGCGAGCGAACCACCGAACGCCTGATAGACGGCGAGATAGGCCGGGGCGATCTGAGTGAGGAGGAGATGGGCCACCGCCGCGGCAACGGCGACGCCCGCCTCGAGCGCGGCATAGAGCCGAAGCGGATTGCGAACTCGATCGGCCAGCCGGCCGATCCACCAGCCGCCCGCGGCGAGTCCCGTCATGAAGGCGGCGAGCACGGTGCCGATCGCGAGCGCGGTGCCGCCGAAGACATGCGACATCATGCGGGTCCACACGACTTCGTAGATCAGCCCGCAGGCGCCCGAAACCAGGAAGAGGACGAGAACGAGTCGTGGCATCGTTCGAAGGGCGGAGCGCCGCGCCGGCACGGCCGCCTCGAAAGCAATCTAGCGAAGGCGGCTCGACCGGGCAACGAGAGGCGACTTCCACCTTATCGCCCCGGAGGATGGTCCTTTCGAACACCCGGATCGGACTCGAATTGCCGGAGGCCGATTTCCTCGAGGAGTTGGTCGTGGGGGCCTCTCGTGCCGATCATGACGCTGCATGGCAGCCGAAACCCGCCGCGTCCTTGACAATCCCCGCGCCGTGCTTCACAATCGAACTGCCCGCCGTCGCTTCCAGGCGGCGCAGCCTGAAGGACGAAGCACCTAACCGCGCTCGAGGATAGTCCGTACGCAACCGGTCCCAAGCGACCCACCGCGCCCGCCCGCGTTCCGCCCCAAGCTCTTCGACGCCCTCCGCGGCTACACACGCCACGACTTCACCCGAGATCTGATCGCCGGCATTACGGTCGGCATCGTCGCCCTCCCCCTCGCCATGGCGTTCGCGATCGCCTCCGGCGTGAAGCCCGAGGCCGGCATCTTCACCGCCGTGATCGCCGGCTTTCTCGTCTCGGCGCTCGGCGGCTCGCGCGTCGCGATCGGGGGGCCGACCGGCGCCTTCATCGTCATCCTCTACGGGATCCACGCCGCGTACGGCCCCGAGAACCTCGCCATCTGCACCGTCATGGCGGGGATCATCCTGGTCGTCATGGGCTTCGCCCGGATGGGGACGATGATCAAGTACATCCCCTATCCGGTGACCATGGGATTCACCTCGGGGATCGCGGTTCTCATCCTCACGACGCAGGTGAAGGACTTCCTGGGGCTCCGCCTCGCCGACCTCCCCTCCGAGTTCGTGGAGCGGATGGGGGTTCTCTTCCACA
The DNA here is from genome assembly GCA_035470985.1 of Acidobacteriota bacterium. Lineage (GTDB taxonomy): Bacteria > Eisenbacteria > RBG-16-71-46 > SZUA-252 > SZUA-252 > SZUA-252. The sequence continues at coordinate 8,085 of DATIQI010000270.1, read as the reverse complement.
CTATAGGCACCGCCCACGCGCCGACCGCCATCCTGGCGGCCGCTTCGCTGGCCCTCATCCTCTTCTGGCCCCAGGCTTGGCACCGCCGGGTGCCGGGGATGGTGGTGGCGCTCGTCTTGGGCACCGTCGCGGCGTACGCGCTCCAGCTCCCGGTCGAGACGATCGGCTCCCGGTTCGGAGGGATCCCGCAGCGGCTCCCGGCGCCGGTTTTCCCGTCGCTCGAGTGGGAGAAGATCCGGCATCTCTTCCAGCCGGCCACCACCCTCGCGCTCCTCGCCGCCATCGAGTCGCTCCTCTGCTGCGTCGTGGCGGACGGGATGATCGACGACCGCCACGATTCGAACCAGGAGCTGATGGCCCAGGGCGTCGCCAACATCGCGAGCCCCCTCTTCGGCGGGATCGCGGCGACCGGCGCCATCGCCCGGACCGCGACCAGTGTCCGCTCGGGCGGCCGCACCCCGATCGCGGGGATGGTCCACGCCGCGACGCTCCTGGTGATCCTCCTCGTCGCGGCGCCGCTCGCGAAGTACATCCCGCTCGCGGTCCTGAGCGCGGTGCTCGTGAACGTCGCCTTCCACATGGGCGAGTGGCACAATTTCGCCCGCCTGAAGCGCTGGCCCCGGAGCGACGCCTCGGTCTTCCTGACCGCCTTCGGCCTGACCGTGATCGTGGACCTGACCGTGGCGGTCGAGATCGGGATGGTCCTGGCCGCGATCCTTTTCATCAAGCGCGTCTCGGAGACGACCCAGATCACGGCGGTGGACGAGACGACGGAGACGGAGGGCCCGCAGCACTCACTGGTCGGGCGCGAGGTGCCGAGGGGCGTGATGGTCTACCGGATCTTCGGGTCGTTCTTCTTCGGCGCGGCCGACAAGCTGGAGAGCGCGCTCCGGAATCTGAAGCGGGAGCCAGAGGTCCTGATCCTCGGCATGCGGAAGGTGATCGCCATGGACGCGACGGGGCTGAACGCGCTGGAGGACCTCCACGACCGGCTGGTGAAGCGGGGGAAGCATCTGATCCTGAACGCCCCCCACACACAGCCCTACTTCACGATGGACAAGGCCGGATTCCTGGACAAGGTCGGGCGGGAGAACGTATGCGCCGACGTCGAGACGTCCCTGGCGCGCGCGCGGGAACTGATGGGACTGCCGCCGGTCGAGTCCGAGTCGGGACCGCCCGCGGCGGCGCCGCCCGCGACCCCACCCGCGCCATGAGCCTCTCCGCGTTCCTCCAAGCCGGAGGGATCCACCGCGACGTGCCTTCCGCCGAGGTCCCAAGTCTCCTCGAACGGGTCGTCCGCGCGATCCCCGGCGCCGACGAGGCGGCGCTCGGCGCGCTGGTCGATCGCCTCCGCGCTCCAGGCGGCGTCTCGTGGGCGCCGGTCGGCGACGGGCTCGCGCTTCCCCACCTCCGCGCGCGCGCGCCGCTCGGATCCGGCTCCGGAGTGATCGCCATCCTCTTCCTTCGCGACGCGATCACGGCCGCGGGGCCGGCGCCCGACGGCGTTCCGGTGACGCGCCTCCTCTTCTTCGTCGCCCCGACTCCCACAGCGCATCTCCAGATGCTCGGGCGACTGAGCGCCGCGATTCTACGCGGCGATCTCCGCTGCGCGATGCTCGACGCCGCATCCGACGAATCGATCATCGCCGCGATCGCGCGCGCGACTCCGTTCCGATAGCGATTCGATCGCGCGCGAGTCGCGCGCGAAGCGATCACGCGACGTGATTTCGCTGTCGTGTTTCACGACATGTCGACTTTCCTCACACTTCGACGTTTCGCCTATGGGATTCGCGCGCGCGACGCGATGACTGTCCATTCTCATGACAGCGAGACGACGAAGTCGAAACGATCGCGCGCGATGATCCGTCACGCGAACGGCGCGCGCTAACTCCAACTCAATTCAAGCGTCAACATCGAACGCGCGCATGACGATGGGTGAAGGTGAGCGAGTTGGCATCAATCCTGCCTTGTGTGGAGGTTGAAGTGTTCCATGGGATGCAGGGTGGTGGATGGGAAGACAGGGTCCGGCGATGAATCGCAACGGGCCACGCGTCGAACAAATAACACGCGAGGGGAGGTGACCTGGATGCCGGCGAAGAAGAAGGCCGCCAAGAAGAAGGCCGCGAAGAAGAAGTAACAATCGCGGATTGGGCACGTCCTCGGAGGCCGCCTGGCGATCAGCCGGGCGGCCTTCTCGTTTGGGGCGTGCGGCGCACTCCGCGCCAAGCCGCTTGCATCGCCCGCCGCGGTCGGGGACTCTTGTAGCGCGTGAATCGAGACCGAACACTCCGCCGCCCCGCGCGTCCGTCCCTCCGGATCGTCATCGTGGCCGCCTCCGTCGTCTGGTTCGCGGCCGGGCTCGCAGCCGGGCCGGCGCCCGCGCGAGCCTCGGCGCTCGACGGGTTCGTCCGGTCGAAGGACGCCGGCGAGTCGATCTCGTACGCGAGGATCTCGCTGACCCTCGCCGATTCCGTGTCCGCGGCGGCCGCCACCGGCGCTCCGATCGGAACCCTCTCGAATCAGGCCGGCTATTACTCGTTCCGGAGCATCGCCGCCGGGACCTACCTCCTTCGCGTGAAAGCGTTCGGATACCGGGACCGGGCCGAGACCGTGACGCTCGGCGCCATCCCGACGCGTCTCGACCTCGAACTCGTGCCCGCGCCGTTTCAAATCGCGCCGGTGGACGTGGGGGGCGAGCGCGGAAAGGCGAAGGAGGCCGAGCGGCTCCCCGGCTTCGTGGAGCTGTCGGCGAAGCAGCTCCAAAGACTCCCGGCGGTGGGGGAGCAGGACCTGATCCGGAGCCTCCAGCTCCTGCCGGGGGTCCAATCGGCTTCCGACCTGAGCAGCGGCCTCTACATTAGAGGAGGGGGGCCGGACCAGACCCTGATCCTCCTCGACCAGATTCCGCTCTACAACCCGACCCACGCCTTCGGCTTCTTCTCAACGTTCAACCCGACCGCCATCAAGGACGTCGCGCTCTACAAGGGGGCCTACCCCGCCCAGTACGGGGGCCGGCTCGGCTCCGTGCTCGACGTCACGAACCGGGACGGGAATCGCGAGTCGTTCCACGGGACCGGGGGGATCAGCCTCATCGCCGGGCGGTTCACGGCCGAAGGGCCGATCGAGAACGGCTCGTGGATCCTCTCGGCGCGGCGGACCTACCTCGATCCGCTCCTCGACGCCATTCGCGACGACAGCACCGAGATCCCTTCCTACTACTTCTACGACGTGAACGGCCGCGTGAACCGCGCGCTCGGACCCGGCGACAATGTCTCCCTCTCCGGCTACCGGGGCCGCGACGTCCTCCGGCTCGACCTCGACCGGGGCTCGTACGTCGATATCCGATGGGGGAACGCCGCCGGGACCGCCAAGTGGACCCACGTCTTCGGCCCCGGCGTCTTCGGCAACTTTCTGGTCGCCGCCAGCGAGTACGTGAGCGACACCGAAGTGAAGATCTTCAGCACGCCGGTCCTCTTCTCGAACCGGCTCCTCGACCTGAGCGCGAAGGCCGACTTCGATTGGAGGCCGGCGCCCACGCACGAAGTGAATGCCGGCGTCTCGGCGGCGCTCTACAAGTTCACCCTCACGCAGGAGTTCAACCAAGTTCCGCAACCCGGCTTCGATGAACGGCCTGCCGCGTACACCCTCTACATCGAGGATCAGTGGACGCCGTCTCTCTTCTGGGCGTTTCGACCCGGCCTCAGGGCGGAGGTCTTCGGTGAGAGAGGACGCCTCTCGCTCGAGCCGCGGCTCTCGGTATCCCACATCGTGACGCCCGAGGTGCGGGTGAAGGCGGGTGGGGGCGCCTACACGCAGCACCTCCAGCTCGTCTCGACCGAGGGATTCAGCGGCGCCGACTTCTGGGTGCCGACCGACGCCTCGGCCAGGGCGGGGCGCTCGTGGCAGGCGGTCGGCGGCGTCGAGTACGAGCCGTCGCAGCGCTACTCGCTGGCGGTGGAGGGGTACTACACGTCGCTTCGAAACCTGGTCCAGATCGACGACATCCGCGCCCCCGACGCCGAGGGGACGACGACCGAGGACATCTTCTTCACGGGCGGGCGCGGCTGGGCATCCGGAATCGAGGTCTTCGCTCAGCGGAGGACCGGGGCCCTGACGGGATGGATCGGATACACGCTCGGGTGGAGCCGGCGGACGTGGGAGGAGATCAATCAGGGCTTCCGCTTTCCGCCGAAGTACGACCGGCGCCACGATGTCAAGTTGGTGGCGGACCTGAAACGGGGAAAGTGGTCGTTCGGCGCCAACTTCCTCTTCGCGACCGGGCAGGCCTTCACGCCGGTCGCGGCGCGCTACGAACTGACCAACCCCGCGACCGGCCAGACGGAAGATGGGCTTCTCCTGCCGGGTGCCAAGAACAGCGCGCGGCTCCTCCCGTACCACCGGCTCGACGTCAGCGTGACGCGGCACGGGCGCCTGTTCGGCTCCAAGGCCGACTACTTCCTCCAGGTCTTCAACCTCTACAACCGGAAGAACGAGTGGTTCATCCAGTACGACACGGACGGCCGCGAGACCGAACCCGAAATCGTCCACCAGCTCCCGATCGTCCCGACGATCGGCGTGAATTTCGAGTTCTGACCATGAGGCGAGCGATGCGATGGCTGTTTGGCCTGCTCCTCCTCGGGGCGGGATGCGGAACGCGGAACCCGGGCGACCTCCTGGCGCCCGCGGAGGTCGGGACCATCGTGGTCGACGCGCGGCTGATCGTGGGAACGACGATGCCGCCGATGTTCCTCCGGCTCACCCAATCCCCCACGGAGCCGTTCGACCGCTCCATCGGACTGGGCGGGGCCCTCGTGGAGGTCGTCGCCTCGACGGGCGACACGATCCGCTATTCGGGCAGTCAGTCTTCCTCGAGCCTCTACCGTCCCGACGCCGCGCTCACGGGGGACTCGATCCCGGCCGTTCTCCCCAACACAACCTACTCCCTTCGCGTGGTGGCGCCCGACGGCCGGGTCGTGACCGCGTCCACGACCACCCCGGATTCGTTCCAAACCCGGGAGTGGCTCTTGCTCGAGGATCCGTCGCTCGCGGTCCGCCGGTCGCTGGCGACGTACGACGACTTCCCGAATTTCCGCGACAGCGTCTACTACGTCGAATCGAACCAACTGATCTACCAGGACGGGCTCCTGGAGGCCCGGTTCGACCGGGGGAACGCGCTCGCCTTCCAGGTCGGGCTCTTCAGCCTCGACCACGGATCGCCTTTCGTCATCGACGCCGACTTCCTCGATCCGGAGGACCTGGAGGACCTGGAGCGGGAGACCTCGTCGCCTCCGTTCGAGGCGCCCGACGCTTCGATCCGGCTCCCCTGGTTCGCGATCTTCTTCGAGGGGCGCTACAACATCAAAATCTACTCGGTGGACCGGAACTGGTACGACCTGGCGCGAACGCTCGACTTCTTCGGGACGTCGAACATTGGATTTGGCGGGAACGCGGGAGATAACTTCGAGCGGCCGATCTTCCACGTGAACGGAGGGATCGGACTCTTCGGGTCCGCGGCCATGGACGAGGTGGGGTTCACCATCCATCCGAAGCCGTGATCGGGGCGCGATCCCGCGCTATGATCGAGGCGTGCCCAAGCCCCCGACTCCTCCGAATCCCGTCCCCGCTCCGCCCGAGCCAACGTCGCCGTCCGCGCCCCAGACCGCCGCGGGGCGCGCGGCCGTCCGCTCCGACGGGAGGGTCCGGCTCCGTGGCGCCCGGCAGAACAATCTCAAGAACATCGACGTCGCCTTCCCGCACGCCGCGCTGACCGTCGTCACGGGGGTCAGCGGGTCGGGGAAGTCGTCGCTCGCCTTCGACACGATCTACGCCGAGGGGCAGCGCCGCTACGTCGAGTGCGTCTCGACCTACGCGAAGCAGTTCCTCGACCGGCTCCCGCGCCCCGACTACGATTCGCTGGAGGGGCTCGCCCCGGCGCTCGCCATTCGGCAGGGAGGCGCGGCGCAGACCGGGCGCTCCACGGTCGGCACGGTCACCGAGCTGGCGGATTATCTCCGGCTCCTCCTCGCCCGCGTCGGCGAGACCCGGTGCGGGCGCTGCGGCCACGCCGTGCCGCGCCACTCGCTCGACTCGGTCTTGGAATCGGTCCTCCGCGCGGACGGCGAGGAGGTGACGCTCTCCATCCTCTTCGCGGCGCACGCGGGGGAGGCGCCGGCGGCCGTCTGGGACCGGGCTCTCGCGCGCGGCTTTCTCAGGGCGCGCCCCCGCGGGACCGACGCGTGGCTCCGCCTCGACGAACCGCCGCCGCCGAAACTCCGCGCCCCGATCGAGATCCTGGTGGATCGGACGCGCGCCACCCCCGAGAACCGGATGCGGATCCGCGAAGCGTTGGAGCACGCCTGGCGCGAGGGGGAAGGGCGTGTGACGGTGGAGCGCGCCTCGGGCGAGCGCGCCACCTACGCCGACGGCCGCGTTTGCGAGTCGTGCGGGCGCTCCTTCCCGGAACCGAGGCCCCAGCTCTTCTCCTTCAACAGTCCCTACGGCGCCTGCCCCGAGTGCCGAGGATTCGGGAACGTCCTCACCTTTACGCTGGAGCGAATCGTCCCCGACCCCGGGAAGACGCTCCTCCAAGGGGCGCTCGATCCCTGGGCCAATTCCTGGCGCGCCCACTTCATGCCGAAGGTGCGCGCCGTGGCGGAGAAGCACGGAATCCCGCTCGACCGCGCCTGGCGCTCGCTGAAGAAGGAGCACCAGGAGATCCTCCTGAACGGCGAGCGCGGCTTTCGCGGCGTCCTTCCGTTCCTGAATCGGCTGAAGGAGAAGGCGTACAAGCCGGGCAATCGGTTCCTCGTGAAGCGCTACCAGGAGCAGGTGATCTGCTCCACCTGCCGCGGCCTCCGGCTGAAGCCCGAGGCGATGGAGGTCTACGCCGGCGGGAGGAACGTCGCCGACCTCGCTTCCATGACCGTCGGGGAGCTGCGCGAGTTCGTGGCGCGGCTCGACCTCGATCCGGTGCGGACGCAGGTCGCGGCGCCGATCGTGGCGGAGCTGGAGGGCCGGCTCGAGTACCTGAGCGAGACGGGGCTCGACTACCTCACGCTCGACCGTCCGTCGAAGACCCTCTCGGGCGGGGAAGCGCAACGGATCGAACTGGCGAACGCCCTGGGCGGGAGCCTGAGCCACGCGCTCTACGTGCTCGACGAGCCGACGGTCGGGCTCCATCCGCGCGACACGGACCGCCTCATCCGCGTCCTCCATCGCCTCCGCGCGCGCGGGAACACGCTCCTCGTCGTCGAGCACGATCCCGACGTGATCGCGGCGGCCGACTGGATCGTGGAACTCGGCCCGGGCGCGGGAGAGCGGGGCGGCTCGCTCCTCTACGAAGGGGAGAACGCCTCCTGGCCGGGGCGCGACGCCGCCGTCGAGATGCCGGCCCGGGGAGGGAAGTTCTCGCTTCCCGACCCGAAGCGCGCGGCGGGATGGATCGAGGTGACCGGCGCGCGCGAGCACAATCTGAAGAGCGTCGCGGCGCGGTTTCCGGTCGGAGCCTTGACCGGCGTCTGCGGCGTGTCGGGGTCGGGGAAGTCGACGCTGGTGGAGGAGGTCCTTTACCGGGCGGCGGCGCGATCCTTGGGCGAAGAGGACGTGCCCGCCCCCGGCGCGCACGACGCGGTCCGCGGTCTCGAGGGGTTCTCGCGCGTCGCGCTGGTGGACCAGAGCCCGGTGGCGCGGTCGCTCCGTTCCAACCCGGCCACGTTCGTGAAGGCCTTCGACCGGATCCGCGAGCGCTGGGCGCGCGCGCCGCTCGCGCGGGAGCGGAAGTACACGCCCGGTATGTTCTCCTTCAACGTGGCGGGCGGCCGCTGCGACGTCTGCGAGGGCGCGGGCGTGACGAAGGTCGAGATGTACTTCCTCGCCGACCTCATGGTCCCGTGCGACGCCTGCGGCGGGCGGCGCTACCGCCCCGAGATCCTCGAGGTCCGCGTCCACGGACTCACCATGGACGAGCTGCTGGAGAAGACGATCGAGGAGGCGCTCCGCCTCTTCTCGGGCGAGCCCGACATCCAGGAGCCGCTCTGGATCCTGGAGCGCGTGGGGCTCTGCTACCTCCGCCTCGGCCAGCCCCTC
>DATIQI010000269.1:0-2493 GCA_035470985.1 Acidobacteriota bacterium | reverse complement strand
TGTCCGCACGGTCCAGTCTCGTCCGTTGCGCGCGGCAGGTGCGCGACGCGGTCGAGCGGATCGGATATCCCGCGATCGTGAAGCCCATCGCGGGGGCGGGGTCCTCGGACACGCACCGGATCGACGACGCGCGCGGGCTGGAGACGGCGCTCGCGGCGGTGCGGCACGTTCCCGAGGTGAGCGTGGAGGAGTTCGTCGACGCGGAGGAGTACACGTTCGACACGGTCTGCGCCGGCGGGCGGATCCTCTTCTACAATATCTGCTGGTATCGTCCGAGGCCGCTCGTCTCGAAGCTGCTCGAGTGGGTGAGCCCGCAGACGATCGCGCTCCGGAACCCCGACACTCCCGAGCTCGCGGGGGGGCGCGCGATGGGAGAAGCGGTGCTCCGCGCGATGAGCTTCCGGGACTACCAGCGCCCCGAGATCGCCACCGACGTCCCGTCGGGGCGGGTCCGCGTCACGCTCCCCTCGAGATCCGCGTCGGCCATTCGCGAGGCTTTCGCGCGGACGAACGCGCGCGCCGTGTCGTTCAGCGCGCGGAACCAGGAGAGGTCCTTGCCGTTCAGGGGCGCGGGCGGCGCCGCACCGTCCTTCATCGGCATCCCGTCGTCGTCGTCGTCGATGTCGAGGACGGGACGCACGGAGGCGGGATCCTGTTTCTCGACGATCACCATCGTCCACCAGACCTCGACGACGGCGAGATGGGTGAGGAGCATCCCGATGGTGTTCATGCCCAGCGCGGGTTGCCACTGGAGCTCGTCCGGCGTGATTCCCTCGAGGTCCTCCCAGAGGAGCTTGCTTTGATCGTCCATGGACGCCAGGACCATCGCGGCGTCGCCGGAGCGGAAGTCGGACGGCATCTCCAGCCGTCGTTGCACGGTGGTCGCGGGCACGTGGGCTCCTTTTCTCCGGGGGCGGAAACGAGTCGGGGCGGCGCCTGGGCGCCGCCCCGGAAAGAATACCACGCGATGCGGCGGCCCTTTACGGCGTCCTCGGGGCGTCCCACGCGGAGGGAGGAGGCATGACGAGCGTGCCGGACACCTTCGCGCCGGGCGGGAGCGCGTCGGGGACCTTGTGACTCACCGGCGGGATGCTCTTCAGGTACTTCGCGAGCGATTTGATGTCGCGCTCCTTCATGTGCGCCAGGCTCGGCCACGGCATGGGCGGACGGAGTTCGGTGCCGTCGGGGCGCTTGCCGGTCCTCAGAGCGTGGACGATCTCCTCCTCGCTCCAGGCGCCGAGTCCGGTGATCGGATCGGGCGTCAGATTTCTCGCGTACGACGTTCCCCACGGACCGGTCCAACCGAGCTCGCTTCCGGCCAGCGCGCGCTGGAAGTCGGGCTTGCCGTACAGGGTGCCCGGCGTGTGGCAGTCGTGACACCCGGTGATCGTGGCGAGATACGCGCCGTGCTCGGCGGTCGCCAAGGTGTCGGCCACGGCCTGGACCGCGGACCCGGCCGGCTCCTCCTTCGGCCCGCAGGAGACGGCCGCGAGGGCCACGGTGAGGAGCGCCGGCGCGAACCACGGTGTGCTGCGCGAAACCGTAGACTTCATGAAGGCCCCCCTAGAGGTTGCTCCCCGAGTCGATGAGATCGCGCGCCACCTTCACGACGAGCGCCAGTGCGACCAGGAAGACGACCACGCGGATGAAGCGGCTGCCGCGGCTCACGGCGAGGTGCGCGCCGGTCCAACCGCCCGCGACTTGCGCCACCAGCATGGGCGCGGCCAGGGACCATACCACCACTCCCTGGGCCGTGAAAACCGCCAGCGCGGCGAGATTCGCGGCGAAGTTCACGACTTTCGCGTTGGCGGTGGCGCGGCGGAAGGAGAAGCCGAGGAGCGCCACGTACGCGGTGATGAGGAACGTGCCCGTCCCGGGGCCGAAGAAGCCGTCGTAGCCGCCGATGACGAGAGCGACGGCGCCGAGGAGCGCCGGGGTCGCGGCGCGCGGGCGCGCCTCCGCCGTCGCCGGGACCCGCGCCAGGGCGACCGCGATCGCGGCTCCGACGAGGAGGACGAGGACCAGCGGCCTCAGGAATCCGGGGCTGACCCGGAGGACGAGGAGGGCCCCCGCCGCCGAGCCGAGGAGCGCGAGCGGAAACGAAAGGAGCGCGAAGCGCCGTTCGATCAGACCGGCTCGGGCGTACTGGACCAGGGCCGCCCCGGATCCCCAGACGGACTGCCCCTTGTTCGTGCCGAGGGCGAGATGGGGCGGCAGGCCGACGGCGAGGAGGGCGGGAACCGAGATCAGGCCCCCTCCTCCCGCGATCGCGTCGACCGTTCCGGCGACGAACGCCGCGGCGCAGAGAAGCGCCGTCTCGAGCGGCGTGACGTGGATCACGCGGCGCTCACGCGCGCCGCGTTCCGACGATGCGGAGGCCCGCGGCGGCGATGTCGCGCTCGCGGATGAGGCGCTCCTCGATCTCGTGGACCTGGCGGACGACGCGGTCGGCGACGCGAGGCTCGGCCGTCGCGCGGGCGGCCACACCGCGGT
>DATIQI010000268.1:0-6585 GCA_035470985.1 Acidobacteriota bacterium | reverse complement strand
CAGCAGCCGGATACCGTCGACATATTTTGCATTCATGAGCGGACCTTCAAGACGACGGTACAACATCAATTCATTATCGGCTATGAAATAGATGCCTGTTGCCCGTCACGGACGCCGGCGCCCTGACGGCGCTCCTCGCCTGAGCGGCCGCGTCCGGCGCCCGCCGCGCCCCGACGGCTTCGGCGATCCTCACATCGGCGCCTCCCCGCCCGGCGCATCCGGTACCAACGGACCACGATTCCTCCCCGCGCCGCGCGGTCCATAGTGGTGGGAGGCCAACGCGGCGCGGAAGGGTTCGCGGCGCGAACCATCCGCCCGCCCGGCCGCCCCACCAAGGAGGACATCGTCATGAAACGTCTATGGATCGCGGCCATGATCGCTCTCATGGCCGCCTCGACGGCGGCGGCGCAGTCGGCCGCGCCCGGAACCGCCGCCCAGCAGGTGATTCGCGAGGCGCGGATGCAGGAGATGAACGCGCAGATGCTGCGGGTGCAGACCCAATTGGTGCAGCTGAACCAGAGGCTCCTGCCGATGCCCGTGCATTCGAGCTTCAAGGAACTCGGCACCCACCTGGCCGCCGCGTGCGAGCGGCTTCGGGCCATGGAGACGCACCGCGCCGCTCTGCAGGCCGAGCCCGTCATCGCCGGCGACTGCGAGCGCCTGCGCGCCATGGAGCGGGTTCAGGACCGGATTCGGGTCCTGAACCGGGAGATGGCCGAGGCGTTCGACGCGCTGAACACGGTCGTCGTGATGCCGGCGCGCCCCGGCTCCCCGCCGGACGCGGCGGAGCAGATGGTCCGCGCGCAGCGCCAGCAGGAGACCGAGCAGGTGATCGGCCGGACGAACGAACGGCTGAAGGCGCTCGACGTCTGGTCGAAGGACGACCGCGTGATGGCGCCGGCGAAGGAGCTGACGAAGGATCTGCTCCTGCTTCGCGACCAGCTGAGCCAGATGAAGAAATCCTGCGACAAGATCGCCGAGGATCCGGCCATGGAGCCCGATCGCGACCGGCTTCGCGAGGTGAACCACGTGCGCCATCGCCTCGAGGCCATGTTCCGCGAGACCGAGGAATTCTGCGAGGCGCTGGAATCGGCGGTCACGCCCGCGACGACGTAGCGTTCGAAGCGCCGCGGCGCCCGCCGAACGCCGTCGGTATCGAAGCGAGGAAGGGGGCGTCCCGGTGGGACGCCCCCCTTCGTTACCGGCGCCGCGAGGTCCTGGATCGGGGCTTCTCCGCGTGCGCGGCCGCGGCCCCCTCGCGCTCGAGGAGCGAGCGCTTCACCGAGACGCCGTACGCGTAACCCGTCAGTTCCCCGGACGCGCCCACGACGCGGTGGCAGGGCACCACGATCGCCACCGGATTGGTGGCGCACGCCCGTCCGACCGCGCGCGCGGCGCGGGGCCGGCCGACCTCCCGCGCGATCTCGGCGTACGTCCGCGTCTCGCCGCGGGGAATGCGGCAGAGCGCTTCCCAGACGCGGCGCTGGAACGCGGTCGCGCGGATGTCGAGCGGGAGCGCCTCCTTCGGCGCGCGCCCCTCCACCGCGGCGAGGACCGCGTCGAGCCAGCGCCCGACTCCGGCGCGATCGCGGCGAATCGCCGCGGCGGGGAATTCGTCGCGGAGCGCGCGCGCGAGAGCGGCCTCGTTCGCGCCGACCTTCACGCTGCAGACGCCGCGCTCCGTCGCGCCGACCAGGACCCGGCCCACCGGCGTCGGCGCCGTCGCGTAGGCGATCGAGGCGCCCGCGCCTCCCGCCCGGTACGCGCTCGGGGTCATGCCGAGCGCCGTCGGCGCCCGCTCGTAAAGCCTGCTGCTCGAACCGTATCCCGCCTCGTAGACCGCCATCGTCACGCCATCCTTTCGTCCCGTGGTACGAAGATGTCCCTTCAGCCGCTCCATGCGGCGCGCGTCCGCGTAGGCCGCGGGCGAGACGCCGGTCGCGCGGAGGAACGCGCGCTGCAAGTGATAGGGGCTGAGCCCGGCCACCGCCGCCAGGTCGCGAAGCCTGATCCGCTCGTCGAGCGAACGCTCGATGTGGCGGCAGACGCGCTCGATCCGCGCGAGCCGCTCCCGCCAGGGCGCCGCGTCGCGCGGCTTGCAGCGCCGGCAGGCGCGGAAGCCGCCCCGCTCGGCGGCGTCGGGGTCGGCGTAGAACGAGACGTTGGCGCGCGCGGGATGGCGCGCGGGGCAGGAGGGACGGCAGTAGACGCCCGTCGTCCTCACCGCCGTCACGAACATCCCGTCGTAGCGCTCGTCCCGGGAGAGGACCGCGCGCCAGCGCTGTCCGTCGTCGCGGGGTGCCGGCACGGGTCTCGCCGCGGGTCGAATCGTGTGGCTAGGGCTCATCGCATCCATCACCGGAGAGGATAGGGAGAAGCGGACGGGGCGGCACTCCGATCGTTGCGCTCAATGTGGGGGCCGGACGGACTCCCGGTACTTCCGCGCGTAGACCCCCATGCAGTGGTCCTGCACGACGCGGATTCCTGCGGCCGCGAGGCGCGCCGCGGAGGCGTCGTCGCGGATCCCGGACTGGAACCAGACGAGGCTCGGCCGCCGCTCGGGAGGGAGCGCCAGGATCTCGTCGGTGTGGCCGGAGAGGAACCGCGGGGCCCGGAAGAAGTCGACCGCGTCGAACGGTTCGGGCACGTCGGCGAGTCGCGGGTACGAGGTCCGGCCCGCGATCGACCGGAACTTCGGATTCACCGGAATCACGCGGATCCCGCGCTCCTCCATCATGGCGGGAATGCGCCACGCCGCCGCGTCGGGATCGGTGCCGTCCTTCATGCCCACCACCGCGACCACGCGCGCCGAGCGGACCGCGGCGGCGACGTCGTCTTCGGATTCGAGCAGGAGGTTCGTGCGCTCCATGCGGCGTCAGAGGTACGCCGAGAAGGAAACGGTCGCGCGTGTCGCGTAGATGTCGGTCCGGTCGAGCGATTGAAATCGCTGGATGGAGTCGGAGTAGAGTCCATCGGCCGTCTGGTACTGCGAGAAGCTGGACGAAGAGCCCCACTGGTACCCGCCGTAGGCACCCCATCGGGCTCCCAGGGAGAGTCGCCGCGTGAAGAACCACTCGAAGCCGACGCGCGCATCGACGAACACGCCGCGCTGCGTGACGTTGTCTCTCAAGTAGGTGTAGCTGTAAACGCTGGAATAGTCTTCGATGTATCCGTTCTCCACGTAGCGGAACGTGGGTCCAAGGCTCCAGTGGATCGAGAGGCCCTCCCGGACCGGATAATGCCGGGCCCAGTGGACGAAGGCGCCGTAAGCATGGGACTCGCTCGCGGACCGGACCGGTTGGCGGGTCATGGCGCCCCCGGGGATGGTCGGGTCCACTCGGTTCGTGATCCGTTCGCCGTCGCGATCCTGATCCGAGAATCCGAACGTGACTCCGAAGCGGAGCCCCGAGCGGTCGGACAGCATTCGCTTGGCCGAGAGCGTGGCGGCGCTGGAGATTCCGAAGCCGTACTGGTACTCGGGGTCGAGCTCGAACTCGAGCGCCCAGGCGCCAGCGCGCAGGGGCGACTCCGCGGCGCCTTCGGCCCGGGAAACGGGCGGATCGGCCGTTGCGAGGACGAGGAGCAGGGACGGGCCGGCGAGGGCACGGAGGAGGCAGACGACTCGGACGCCTCGGAGCGGAATCATGGTCCCTCCTTTCAGGGTCCGTCGAGTCTATCCCCCCCCGTTCCCCGCGGGCAACGGCGGTGGTAGGCTGGTTCCCCTGGTACCGAAGTCCCGTCCACCATGTGATGAGAGAGGCTTCCCATGAAGCGGTTCGTTCCGATGGCCTTGGCGCTCCTGATCGCCGCGCCGGTCTCGCTCGCGGCGGAAGAGGAGCACCCGGCGAAGCGCCCGCCCGTCCCGGCGTTCGAGTCCCTGAAGCTGCTCGTCGGCGACTGGCAGGGGACCGGCGACGAGCACGCGGCGACGATGAAGACATCGTTCCACCTCACGGCGAGGGGATCGGTCCTCGTGGAGGACCTCGTCCCGATGCCCGAAGGAGCGATGACGAACGTCTACCACCTCGACCACGACGCCGTCGTCATGACCCACTACTGCGGCGCGGGAAACCAGCCGCGGATGCGCGGAACGATGGACGGCAAGGACATCAAGTTCGTGATGACCGACATCTCGAACTGGAAGAAGGGCGAGGCGCGGATGACGGCGGTCACGATCACGGTGGTGGACGCGGATCACATGAAGCAGACCTGGACGTCCGAGACCGAGGGCAGGTCCGAGACGTTCACCATGGAGTTCGTGCGGAAGAAGTCGTAGAGGCGGCCGTAGGGCCGCCGGGAGGATCGACGTGGCCACGCGAAAGGCGATGAAGAAGGTCTCCACGGCCGGCGCCCGCCGGCGCGCCGCGGCGCCGAGCCGCGCGCGCGTCGGGCCGGGAGCGAAGCCGCGCCGGACGTCCCGGGACGCGGCGCTCGCGGCGCTCCTGAACGTCGCCGACGCGGAAGCGGCGGCCCGCCGGGCGATGCCGCGCGCCTTCTTCGACTACTACGCGGGGGGCGCCGAGGACGAGCGAACGCTCGCCCGAAACCGTTCGGCGATGGACCGCTGGGTGCTCCTTCACCGGGTGCTCGTGGACGTGAGCCGCGTCGATCTCGCCACCACCGTGCTCGACGCGGCCGTCTCCATGCCCGTCTTCCTCGCTCCGGCGGCGTTCCATCGCCTCGCGCACGCCGGCGGCGAAGTGGCGACGGCGCGCGCCGCGGGCGCGGCCGGCACGCTCTTCGCCGCCAGCACCATCGCCTCGACGCCGCTGGAGGAGATCGCGCTCGCGGCGAGCGGACCGCTCTGGTTCCAGCTCTACGTCTACAAGGAGCGCTCGATCGCGCAGGACATCGCGGCGCGCGCGGAGAAGGCGGGCTACCAGGCGCTCATCCTCACGGTGGACACGCCCATGCTCGGGCGCCGCGAGCGCGACTTCCGGAACGGCTTCCGTCTTCCGCCCACGGTGAAGATGGCCAACTTCACGAAGTACGGCGACCAGTTCGAGCGCTGGAACTTCCCGGGCGGCATGGCCGCCCGCGTGCACGAGCTGATGGACCACTCGCTCACGTGGGAGGCCGTCTCCTGGCTCCGGTCGGTCACGCGGCTCCCCGTGGTCTTGAAGGGGATCGTCCGCCCGGACGACGCGCGCCGCGCGGTGGACGCCGGCGTTCGCGCCATCATCGTCTCGAATCACGGCGGCCGGCAGCTCGACGGAGGCGAGGCGACGATTCTCGCGCTCCCCGACGTGGTGGACGCGGTCCAGGGGCGCGCGGAGATCTACGTGGACGGAGGCTTTCGCCGCGGTTCCGAGATCCTGAAAGCGCTGGCGCTCGGCGCGCGCGGCGTCTTCGTGGGGCGCCCCTATCTGTGGGGTCTCGCGGCGGGCGGAGAGGAGGGCGTGAAGCGCGTCCTCGACATCCTTCGCGACGAACTCTCGCTCTCCATGGCGCTCGCGGGCTGCGCGCGGCTCTCCGACATCGATCGGTCGCTGGTGAGGCCGGCCTGATCGCGGCTACCACCTAGGGATCCTGGCGATCGTTCCGGCCGGCGATTACCGTCCCGGCTGGAGGGGCCGCCGGCAGGGACGCCGGCGACGGCCCAGGGAAGGGTCGTGGGGCGCGAGGATATCTCCTTGCGCCCCTTTTGTTTGGGGTCGCCAGTCTCCACGCGGAGCCCGGAAACGCGTATCATGCAGGACTTTCCACGGCATTCACCGTCCCCGGGAGGATCCGCATGCCGGACCAGGCCTGGACGCGCCGCTTCCCCCGCGAAGTCGGCGCGCTCGACTCCATCTTCGAGTTCGTGCGGGAGTTCCTGCAACTCGAAGGCCTGGAAGGCGACGGCGCGTTCGAGGCGGACCTGGTTCTCGAGGAGCTCTTCACGAACCTGGTCCGGCACAACCGCGGCCGGCAGGAGATCGAGATCGCGCTGAGCCGCGCCGACGGCGACCTCGTGCTTCGGCTGCGCGACTTCGACGTGGACCCGTTCGATCCGACCCAGTTCGCCCGGCAGCGCGGCGAGGCGGCGGCCGATTTGTCGCCCGGAGGGCGCGGCATCGTCCTCGTCCTTCGCATGACCAAGGAATTCCGCTACGACTACCGCGATCGCACGAGCACGCTCACGGCCCGGCTCGCGTGGAGAGGGGAGCAACCAGCCTAATGTTCGAGATCCGTTTCGGTGACGATGGAATCGTGAAGCTCGCCGGCCGCCTCGACGCCTCCCAGGCCGACGGCGCCCAGAAGACGCTCCGGGAGGTCGAGGGGTCCGTGACGGCCGACTGCTCCGAGCTCGACTACGTGTCGAGCGCGGGCATCTCCGTGATCCTCGAGCTCCACAAACGCGTGACCGGTTCGGGGCACTCCCTTCGTTTAACCGGTATGAACCCCCGCGTCCGAACCGTGTTCGTTTACACGGGCCTCGATAAAGTACTGCAAATAGATTAGTTACAGCCGCGGCCCGGGCCCCGGGCCGCACGGCGTCGTTCCTCGCGACTTTTCCACCAACCCCGAGGGGTCTCGGCCTGTATTGATGATCGAACATGACGAACAAGAACTCGTCGAACGGGCCAAGCAGGGTGACGCCAG
>DATIQI010000267.1:0-1569 GCA_035470985.1 Acidobacteriota bacterium | reverse complement strand
GTAAATGTTTGAATGCCTTTGCAGTGAGGCGAGGAGGAGGATTTCATGAGTAAAGCGATAAGAATGAGGATATCCCTGGCAAGCGCAGGCCTTATCCTTCTTTTGCTCGGTATTCAACAGACAGGCGCCGCCGAGGAGGCGAAAAAGGAGGCACCAAGACCTGCCTGTCTTACCGCCAATGGGGCAGTGATAAAGGTGAATGATACTGCTTTCCTGAGAATCAATTATCAAAGCCAGTTACACGGGGCATGGAGGGACACTGGGTGCCGCTGTCGCGGCCCCGCGCCAGCGCGCCACCGTCGCGGCGCCGAGCCAGGCTTCGCCGTACGCGGGATTCGAGCGCCGGACGCGCGCGTACTCCATCGCGGCTCCGGGGAGATCGCCGCTCCAGGAGAGCGCCCGCGCGAGGCCGATCCGCGTCTCGAGATTCGTCGGGTCGGCCGCCGCGGCGCGGCGGAACTCCCGGATCGACTCCTCGTGGCGGCCCGACCAGGCGAGCACGCGCGCGTAGCCGGCGCGATCGAAGGCGTCGTCGGGGTGCGCGGCGAGGAGCTCTCGATAGGCGGCGATCGATTCGTCGTACCGGCGGTCCCAGGAGAGGACGCGCGCGAGGAGCGATCCGATCGTCCGGTCGCCGGGACGCGCGTCGAGCGCGCGCCGGAGATCGGAGGCGGCCGCGTCGAAGCGCTTCTCGTCGGCGTGAACGCGCGCGGCGCGAAGGAGCGAGTCGGCGCGCGCGGGAGGACTCGTCTCCGCCGAGGCGGCGGCGGGCTCGGCGGTGACGGTCACGCCGGCTTCGGCCACGAGGGGAGGCTCGGCGCTCAGCGCGAGCTTGGCGACGAGGAGCGCTGCGGTCGAAACGATGAGCACGGCGGCGCGCGCCGCGCCGGGCGGGAGATTCATGCGGTGTCGCCGCCTACGGGCGGCGACCCACGCTCGAGTTCTTAGTCTCACGGGATTCCATTCCCTCGAATGCCTCCCGGACGAACCGGGCGGAAGTCTTGACACGCTCTTCAGTTATCGGCACGTCCCAGCCGTTCCACACCACCAGTCGGCCGGTGGGGGTGGATACTCTAACCTCCTTTCCTTCAACAAATTGCGTGGTGCCCGCGGGCCCCAGGAAGGTGACGTCCCCCGGCGCGGCGTCCCGCGCGCCCGGCTCGGCCGGCCCGAGCGAGTCGGCGCGGGCGCCGCGGCCGGACGTGGCCCAGGCGAGGAGCGCGATCCCGGGCGTGACGGTGGTCTCGACCTCGCTCGTTCCGTCGCGGTCGTCGATCACCGCGCGGCTCGAAGGATCGCCGACGCCGAGCAGCCCCCACGGAATCGCGATCTCGATCGTCCGGCCCTCGCGATCGACGAACCACTCGGCCGCGGGATCGTACGCGCGCGACGGCGCCGCGCCGGTCCAGGCCACGCCCGGCGCGGGCTCGCGGCCGTGCGCGAGGCGGCCGGTGTCGAGCACGTGCGCCGGGAAGAACCGGCCGTCCCGCGACACGCGCTCGCGATTCGTCTCCACGATCATCGGGATCCAGCGCCCGTCGTCGTTCGCGACGGGACGGTAGGGTCCCC
>DATIQI010000266.1:0-10053 GCA_035470985.1 Acidobacteriota bacterium | reverse complement strand
GGGCGATCCGGTTCCGCGCGGCTTCGGTCATCGAGCGGCGCGCGGCGAGCATCGGATTGGCCTCGGCGACCTGCCGCAGCACCGTCTCGAGCGAGAGCGTGACGCCGCGCGGAGGGCGCGCGTGGTCGGAGGTCATCGGCTCCTCGGCGGCGATGGCCGGCGGAGCGGCGAGACCGTTCCAGGAAAGGAGCATCGAGAGCAGAAGCCAGGTACGGCGCGACATGGTCCGATCACCTCCGTGGGGACGAGCGTGGATTCGGGCCGGCGCGATGGCGCCGGGCGAACGGAACGCGGCGGTCGCCCCGGTTCGATTCGCTCGAACCTAGGACGTCCGGGAGATGAACTGGATTACAGGAGGAGGTGGGTCGTTTCGGTGGGCGGCGCGTGGGCCGGCAGACGGCGCTCGGGCGAACGCGCGATCCGGACCGCGTCCGGGGTCACGATCTCGACGAGGCTCGCCATGGCCGCGACGGGCGCGTCGGGCGTGTGATGCGGCTTGGGCGAGAGGCTCGCGCCGCTCGCCTGGAGCGGCGTCGTCTGGGAGCCCGGGGCGTAGGAACAGCAACCGGCGCTGACCGTCGTGGCCGCGTAGGCGGCGCGCGATTCCGGCGCGCAGTACGCGCAGGAAGCGGCGTCCTTCGTCATTCCCTTCGCGCAGGAACTCCCCGAGAAGGCGGGAAGCACCGCCCAGGGGAGGCCGATCAGGACGGCGGCGAGAAGGGTCAGCGTGCGGCGAATCATCGAGTTCGCGGTTCCTTCCGATCGTGGGGTGGATGGCTCTCTGTCTCGGATACCCCGCAGCTCGTATTCTGCTCCGGCGGCCCGAGGACGTTCAACCCCGAATCATCGGCACCCGGACCGCCCTTCCCCACCGTCTACCGGAGTAGCCGCGACAAACGTCTGTCTTTCAGAGGCTTGCCGCCCGTCTGGCAGCCCGGGCAGTAAAACGTTTCCCGGCTCGCGTAGGAGACCCGGGCGATCGCGGCGCCGCAACGGACGCACGTCTCGCCCGCGTGATCGTGGACGGCGTAGTGCTCGGACGGCTCCTTCTGCGGGAGCGCGCCCATCATGGCGTCGCGGAGCCTCGAGGTCTGCGTGTCCAGCACGGAGAGGAGCGCTTCGTGAAGCCGCGCCGACTCTTCCTCCGTCGCGCGGCCGGTCAGCGCCATCGGGGAGAGGCGCGCCTCGTAGAGGATCTCGTCGGAGAGTCCGTTTCCCACGCCCGAGAGCGCGCGCTGATCGGTGAGGAACGTCTTCAGTTGGCGCGATTCGGCGCGCATCGCCTCGCGGAAGCGCTCCAGCGACAGCTCGCCGCGCGTCGGGTCGGGGCCCACGGCGGCCAGCTCGCCCACGGCGTCGAGCTCGTCGGCGAGCCAGAGACGCGCGCGCTTCTCGGTGCCGTGTTCCACCAGGCGGAGCTCGCTTCCGTCGTCGAACCGGAATCGCGCCGAGAGGTTCTTCGGCCCCGGCTTCTTCGCGGCGGCGCTTCGGGGGGCGGAGTCGGCGATCTGGAGCCGGCCGAGCCGCATGAGATGGAGGACGACGGCGCGCCGCGATTCGGTTTCCAGCACGACGTACTTCCCCTTCCGGGTCGGAAGGCTCAGGTACTCGCCGGCGAACGATTCGGGGGTGGGCGTCGCGCTCTGGAGGAGCGCCGGCTGGCGGACCTCGATCCCCTCGATCCGCCGTCCCGCGACGAAGGCGCCGAGATTCTCGACGAGGATCTCGAGGAACGGAAGCTCGGGCACGCCGCCCCCGCGCTACTCCGAGCGGGTCGCCAGGATCAGCTTCGTGTGGAACGGCTCGCCGATGGGCCGGACGAACCGGACCCCGAAGTGCTCCCCGGCCAGCCACTCGCAGACCTGCTCCTCGCTCCAGGCGCGCCCGTGACCGAAGAGCATCACCATCAGGAGCGAGAAGAGAGCGGTCGGCGCCTCGGGCGCCGCGCCCGCGTGCGGCATGACGCCGTGCACGAGGAGCGAGCCGCCGGGACGAAGGGCCGCCCACGCGCGGCGGAGGATTCCGAGCGCGTGCTCTTCGCTCTCCGTCTGGAGGACGTTCGAGAGGAGCACGGTGTCCACCGGTCCCGGGAAGGGATCGTGGCGGTAATCGCCCGTGTGGAACGTCACCGCGTTCTCCAGCCCCTCCGCGCGCAGCACGTCGCGGGCGACGTCGAGCGTCGGGCCGAGGTCGAAGAGGTGGGCCTTCAGATCGGGCGTGTTCCGCGCGTAGGTCGCCGCGAAGATGCCCGACCCGCCGGCCACGTCGAGGAGGCTCGAGCCGGGAAGGAGCGGCGCCATCTGCACGATGCGTACCGCCGCCTCGCGGCTCCCCGTGTGGACCGCGCGGATGTAGCGGCGCACCCGGCTCGGATCGCCGTGCAGGATCTCGTCGCCGGTCAGGGGGTAGCGCGGCGTGCCGTCGCGCACCGCGCGCGCCAGGTCGCCGAAGGCGGGGTAGAGATCGAGCGCCATGTCGATCTGGCCCGTCGCGTCGCCGTCGAACCCGGGAACGAGATAGGGCGCGAAGTCGCGGGGCAGCACGTACGTCGGGCCGTGCTTCTGCAGCACGCCGACGGCCGCGGCGGCCTCGAGGAGCGCCTCGATCCCGTGCGGATCGCAGGCGCAGGAGCGCGCGAGATCGGCCGCGGACTGGGGCCGGATCTGCAGCTCGCGAAAGATGCCGAGCGAGTAGGCGGCCAGGATCGCCGCCGTCACCTGATAGGAGAAGAGAAGCGTTCGAATCCGCGCGAGCGGCGGCTGCTCGGGCGCGGGCGACGGGCGGGGCGGGCCGAGCCCGGCGCTCGTCGAGCCGGCGCGATCGGGGCGGCCCGGTTTCGCGGGACGGCCGGGACGCTCGAAGCGCGGGCGATCGGGGCGATCGGAACGCTCGGGACGCGGCCCCCGCTCGCGGTCGTACGCCGGGCGATCGGGGCGAAACGCGCCTTCACGACGCGGACCGAAGTCGGAGCGTGGTCCGCGATCCCGATCGGGGCGGAATCCGGTCCGACCGCCAGGGCCGCTTTCGCGGCTCGGCCGATCGAAGCGGGGCGGACGCGAGTCGCGTCCGGCGCCGGGTCCCGTGCCGCCTTCGCGCCGGCGCGGGCCGCCGTAACCGGGGCGGTCGAAGCCGGGCCGGCGCGTCGGATCGTACGCGGGGCGGTCCTTGCGCGGCAGTTCCCGCTGCAGCTCCCGCATCGCCTCCAGCTCCTCGGGGGGAATCCGTGATCCGTACTGGGGATGCTCGCGCGGCGTCGACGGCCCTGGCGTGTCGCGGGGCCGCCTCGGACGGCCGGGACCGCCCGGACCTCCGGGGCCGCTCGGGCGGCCGGGACCGCCGGTTCGGCCGGGACCGCCCGCTCGGCCGGGTCCGCCCGGGCCGCCGGGACCGCCGCGGCGGGGACGATCGAAGGAACCACCCGTGGAAGGTCTCGACTTGGGCCGCGGCTTGGGGCGGCGATTGGGCGTGGTCATGCCGGGAACAGGCTCATGGGGGAACGCGGAAACTCCTTCATGGTGGTTTTCATCCTTGGAGCGCGGCGCGAACCAGATCGCTCAGCGCCTTGCCGTCGGCGCGGCCCTGGGCCCGGGCCTGGGCTTCCTTCATGACACGTCCGAGATCCTTCGCACTCGTGGCGCCGAGTTCGGCGACGACTTGCTTCACGAGCGCGGCGGCCTCCTCCGGCGAGAGGGGCTGGGGCAGGTACTCCTGGACCACCGCGAGCTCCGAGCGGATCTGGGTCGCGGCGTCCGCCTTCCCCAGTCTTTCATATTCGGCCGCGGAATCGCGAAGTTTTTTCGCGTAGGAGCCCAGAACCTGGATCACCTGGGCGTCGGGAAGCACTTGGATCGAGACGTCCTTCTTCTTCTCGAGCAGGACTTGGCTCCGCATCATCCGGAGCGTCCCGAGCCGGGCTTGATCGCCCGCCTTCAGGGCCTGCTTCATGGCGTCGTTCAGTCGCTCTTCCAGCATCGGTTCTCCTGAGCGTTCCGGGGTCCTTCGAGGGGCCCGCCGGACTTCGACGGGCGGCGCCCGGCGGGCGGGCGGCTTGAGGCGGCAAAGTATAACAGAATCTTGACATAGCGGCCAAAACAGGGGACACTCGCGCGATTCTTCCCCCACGGTCGGTATGCGGAGGCTTACATCCCATGGTCTCGTCGTTCACCCGCGCCGCGCTCGCTCGAGCGGCGGCGTTCCTTGCCGTCGTAGCCATCGCCGTCCCGCGGGCGGGCGCCGTCGAAGAGCGCGTGTGGATCGGACTCGACGGTGGCGTTCATGCCTACGATCCCGAGCAGGCCTTGAAGGACGGCGCCGGATTCGGCGCGCGCGGCGCCTTCTTCCTGAATCGATGGGTCGGCGTCGACGCGCTCTTCACCACCGGCTCCCCCAAGCTGGAGCAGCCGGCGACGGGCGACGGTTCGTTCAGCCACTTCGGCGGCGGCCTGATCCTCACGCCCAACACCCATTCCTGGATCCTCCCCTACTTCTACGGCGGTCTCGGCTCGGCGAGCGTGGACAACGGGACCGGCTCGAAGTCGTACGGGGCGATCCACGGAGGGGGCGGCGTGCTGGTCCGCTCCGGCGAGCGGCTCGGATTCCGGCTCGACCTGCGCGACATCAGCTACGAGCAGGAGGGCGGTCCCGGGCGCGACACCCGCGTGCACGCCTTCTACATCTCGGGCGGCGTGTCCGCGCTCTGGGGCGGGCGCCCGCGCGACACCGACGAGGACGGCGTTCCCGACAAGCGTGATCAGTCTCCGGCCACCCCGCGCGGCGCGGTCGTGGACGCGTCGGGCGCTCCGGTCGACACGGACGGCGACGGCGTCTTCGACGGGCTCGATCAGCAGACCGGCACCCCGAAGGGCGCGGTCGTGGACGCGAGCGGCGCGTCGATCGACGGCGACAAGGACGGCGTTCCCGACGGCATCGACCAGTGCGCCGACACCCCGACGGGCGTCGTGGTGGACGCCA
Organism: Acidobacteriota bacterium; assembly: GCA_035470985.1. GTDB lineage: Bacteria > Eisenbacteria > RBG-16-71-46 > SZUA-252 > SZUA-252 > SZUA-252. Next base: position 5,082 of record DATIQI010000266.1, on the reverse strand, counting down.
CGGGCTGCGGCGTCGACAGCGACAGCGACAAGATTTTCGACGGGCTCGACCAGTGCGCCGACACGCCCGTCGGCGCGGTCGTGAACGAGAAGGGCTGCCCGCTCGACGACGACGGCGACGGAATTCCCGACGGCATCGACTACTGCCCGAACACGCCGCTCGGCGTGGCGGTGAACGCGGGAGGCTGCCCGATCGCGCGGACCCGTTACGAAGAGGTCTTCCTTAGCGACTGGCTGATTCGCATGACGGCCTTCCCCTTCGCGCCCGACTCGGCGACCTTCAGCCCCGAAGGCGCGGCGCGGATCGACTCGGTGGGGGCGATGCTGACCCAGTGGCCCGATCTGAAGGTGGAGATCGGCGTCCACTGCGACGACACGCCCGAGCCGGGTTTCCGGGTTCCGCTCACGGGACTCCGGGCGCGCGGCATTCTCCGGTACATGCTCTCGAAGTACCCGAAGCTGAACCAGAAGAACATCTGGATCACCGGGTACGGCGACTCGGAGCCGATCGCGTCGAACGCGACGACGGCGGGACGCCAGCAGAACATCCGCGTGGAGTTCAAGCTGCTGAACATGCAGCTCTTGAACGAGCAGTTGAAGAAGCGCGCGTCGTTCGGCGACGCGCCCGCGCCGCCCGCGCCGGGGCTCGAGCCGCGCATGCCGGCGGCGCCCGACAACCCGCCGCAGCAGGAGCCGGGCACGACGACGCCTCCTCCGGGAAACTAGGGGAGCGGCGGAGCGCTAGCGCGCGGGAACGGGTTCGACCGGCGCGAGACGCGCCGTGAAGTGACGCAGAACGGGGGCTTCGTACGTGATACGGAGCCCCCGTAACCGTTCCCGGCCGCGGAAGATCTCGATCACCGACTGCCCGACGTAGCGCATCTGCTCGGACGTGTAGACGCGCCGGGGGATGGCGAGTCGGACGAGGTCGATCCGAGGCAGGACGGGATCGCCGGTCGCGGGATCGGGGTGCCCGAACATCAGCGCCCCGACTTCGACGGCGCGGATGCCGTAGTCGCGGTAGAGCGCCGCGACCAGGGCCTGCCCCGGGAATTGGTCGTGCGGGATGTGCGGCGCGAACTTGCGGGAGTCGATGTAGACCGCGTGGCCGCCGACCGGGCGGACGATCGGAACGTCGGCGTCCATGAGCATCCGCCCGAGGCCGCGCACCTGCCCGATCCGGAAGGCGAGATAGTCCTCGTCCAGGACCTCCTCCAGGCCGCGCGCCATCCCCTCGAGATCGCGGCCGGCCAGCCCGCCGTAGGTCGGAAAGCCCTCCACGCGCAGGAGGAGGTTCGTCACCTTCTCGCGCAGCTCGGGGTGCCGGAAGGCGAGGAACCCCCCGATGTTCACGAGCCCGTCCTTCTTCGCGCTCATGGTGCATCCCTCGGCGCAGTCGAAAAGCGCGCGCGCGATCTCCCGAACGCTCCGGTCGCGATGAACGGGTTCCCGATCCTTGATGAAGAAGGAATTCTCCGCGAACCGGCAGGCGTCGAAGTAGAGCGGCACCCCGTACCGGTCGCAGAGGGCGCGCACCTCGCGCGCGTTCTCGAGGGATACGGGCTGTCCGCCTCCCGAATTGTTCGTGATGGTGATCATCACCAGCGGGATCTTCCGGGGTCCGTGCTCGGAGAGGACCCGGTCGAGCTTCGCGAGGTCCATGTTCCCCTTGAAGGGGTGCTCCGCCGCCGGATCGAGGGCCGCGTCGATGACCAGGTCGAGCGCCTCGGCGCCCTGCGCCTCCACGTTGGCGCGCGTCGTGTCGAAGTGGCTGTTGTTCGGAACGATCTGGCCCTTCGAGACGAGCGCCGAGAAGAGGAGGTGCTCGGCGCTCCGGCCCTGATGCGTCGGGATCACGTGCTCGAAGCCCGTGATGGCGCGGACCGTCTTCTGGAGGCTGTAGAAGTTGCGGCTCCCGGCGTACGACTCGTCGCCGATCATGAGCCCGGCCCACTGCCGGTCGCTCATCGCCGACGTGCCCGAATCGGTGAGGAGGTCGATGTAGATGGAGTCGGCCGGGACGGCGAAGATGTTCAGACCCGCCTCCTCCAGGAGGCGCTCCCGTTCCTCGCGCGGCACGTACCGGATCGGCTCCACGACCTTGATGCGGAAGGGCTCGGCCGGATAGCGCATGGGAAGATCATAAGTGGTTGCGCCCCAGACCCCAATCCTCCTAAAGTGGCAGGTCGGGGGGCGGGCCGCCGCCGGGAATCCGCGCGGTCCCATCGCCTGACGCGTGCCGTGCGAAGCGTTCCCTCGTTCGCCGGGGGGGTCATGGCGGAGCATCGGGATACCTGGAGTGCGTGGGCCGAAGCGATCGGGCTCCCGATCGCCGCCGTCGGCCTGGGCGTCGCGGCCGAAGCGGCGTTCCCCGGTCTCGAAACCCCCATCATCCCCTTCCTCGCTCTGGTCCTCGTCGCCATCAGGCACCGGAATCGTCTCGCCTGGGTCGCGTACGCGCTGGTCGTGACGGGGTATCTGCTCCACACGCGATTCCCCATCGTCCATCCGGTCCGCCCCGCGGAAGCGACTCCCGATCTCCTCATCCTCGTCGCCGCGGGCGCCCTCGTGGTCTACGGCCAGATGCGCACCCGCCGCCTCGGACGACGGGCCTCCGAGCGGGAGCGTGGCGAGGCCGAGCGCTTCCGGAAGCTCCTCACCAGCAGCCCGGACGGCATCTGGCAAGTGAACGCCGAGGGGATCACGCTCCACGTGAACGACGCCATGGCCGCGATGCTGGGAACGACCGCCGAGGAGATGATCGGATCGCACTTCGCTCCGTGGTTCACGGAAGAGGGGTTGCGCGCCGCCAACGCCGCGTTCGAGCGCGCGAAGCGGGGCGAGCCGGTCGCGGTCGAGATCGCGCTTCGCCGAAAGGACGGAACGGAAGCCTGGACGCTCTGCTCCACCCATCCCGTTCTGAACGATCGGGGCGTGCTGGTCGAGAGCTTCGGCATCCTCCGCGACATCACGGTGCGCCACCGGGCCGAGCAGGAGCGCCAGCAGGCGCTCTCCCTGCTCGAGGCGACGCTCGAATCGACGGCCGACGGCCTCTTGGTCGTGGACGCCGAGGGTCGGATCACGCGGTTCAACGAGCGCTTCGCCTCCATGTGGCGGATTCCCTCCGACATCCTCTCGAGCGGCGACGACCAGCGCGCGCTCGACTTCGTCGTCTCGCAGCTCGCCGACCCCGCGCCGTTCGTCGCGAAGGTCCAGAATCTCTACGCGAATCCCGACTCGGAGAGCTTCGACACGCTCCGGTTCAAGGACGGCCGCGTCTTCGAGCGCTACTCCATGCCGCAGCGCCTGGACGGCGAGATCGTCGGACGCGTCTGGTCCTTCCGCGACGTGAGCGACCGGGAACGCGCGTTCGAGGAGCAGCGCCTCGCCACGGAACGCGAGGCCTCCATCGCGCGCAACCTCGACGCCGCGCTCTTCACGTGCGCCCTCGCGCCGGACGGCTCGGTGCTCCGCTACGACTACTTCTCCAAGGGGGCGGAGGCGCTCTACGGCGTCTCGCGCGAGGTGCTGGACACCGACACCGGCTTCTGGCTCCAGCGCGTCCACTCGGAAGACTTGGAGAACGTCGTCCGACCCGCGATCGAACGCCTCGTGCGCCTCCAGCCCGCGGTCATCGAGGTCCGCTATCAGTCGTCGAAGGGGCTTCATCGCTGGCACCGGAGCCATCTCTTCCCGCACCGCGAAGGCGGCGGCGTGATTTACGTGGACGGCATCGAGGCCGACGTCACCGAGCGCGTGAAACTGGAGGAGCAGCTCCGCCACGCGCAGAAGATGGAGGCGATCGGGCAGCTCGCGGGCGGCGTCGCCCACGACTTCAACAACATCCTCACGGCGGTGATCGGCTACTCCGATCTCCTCCTGACCCGCTTGAAGGAGAGCGATCCGAATCGCCGCGCGGTCGAGGAGATCCGCAAGGGCGGCGAGCGCGCGGCGGGACTGACGCGGCAGCTCCTCGCGTTCGGCCGGCGCATGACGACGCAGCCGCGGGTCGTCGATCCGAACGCCGCCGTCCGGGACCTCGAGCCGATGCTCCGCCGGCTCGTGGGGGAGGACATCGCCTTCGAGCTGCGTCTCGATCCGTCGGTGACGAAGGTCCGGATCGATCCGACCCAGTTGGAGCAGGTGATCGTGAACCTCGCCGTGAACGCGCGCGACGCGCTTCCCGGTGGGGGAACGGTCGTCATCCGCAGCGATACGGTGGAGCGAGCGGAGGAGGCCGGCGGCGGACTCGGGCCCGGCCGCTTCACCCGCATCCGCTTCTCCGACAACGGCGTCGGGATTCCCCGCGACGTGCTCGACCATATCTTCGAGCCCTTCTTCACCACGAAGGACCCGGGGCGCGGCACGGGCCTCGGACTCGCGATGGTCTACGGAATCGTCCGCCAGCATCGCGGGAGCATCGAAGTGCGAAGCGAAGAGGGAGCGGGGACCGAGTTCGAGATCCTCTTCCCCGAGGCGGAGGGAGACGAGCGCCCGCTCCCCGAGCCGGCTTCGGCGGCCGTCGGCGGCCGCGAGCACATCCTCCTCGTGGAGGACGACCCCGCGCTCCTGGTTCTGGGCCGCGAGATCTTGTCCGAGCTCGGCTACCACGTCGAGACGGCGCGCTCCGGCGAGGAGGCGCTCGCGGCGCTCGAGTCGCGGATCGTGGGTCTCGATCTTCTCGTGACCGACGTCGTCATGCCGGGCATGGGCGGGCGCGATCTGGCTCGGGCGGCGGTCGCCCGCCATACCGGCTTGAAGGTCCTCTACGTATCGGGGTACGCCGGCGATTTCCGGCCGCGCGTGGACGCGGCGACGCCGCTCTCGGCGCTCCTGGAGAAGCCGTACACGCCGCTCTCCCTCGCGCGGAAGGTCCGCGAGGTGCTGGAGTCGGCCGCGCCGAGCACGGAGGGCGCGCCCCACCCGGACCTCTCGCTCCCCCGATAGCGCGCGAAGCACGGCGCCCTATCCCGGCCGCGTCCTTCCCTCCCGCACCACTTCGTCCACGAGATCCTCGACCGCCCGCGGCGTGAAGCCGAGCTCGGCTCGCGTGCGGTCGTTCCGCGCGGGCGCGAGGCGGAGG